>NZ_CAUTUT010000004.1:0-161576 GCF_963541955.1 Hoylesella pleuritidis
ATAAGACCAATTGTCGTATCCCTTTATACATCAATACCGTTAGCCAGGAGACATTTCGAGATTCTCTTTGTGGATGATATTCGTCTGATTATCAGAATCAAGAAGAACATGAAGAATTCTCTGATATAATTATGCTCAGAATGCGTTCTATCATTAAGACCGTGAAGGATGAACTCGAGAATATCTGCCAGATTGAATACACAAGATATTGTTCCGTTGAGAATTTTGCTACAAATCTTTTGGTGAGACTGATAGTTTATACTCTACTACCAAAGAGCCATCTTGAACATCGATATCATTGATAAAAGCAGAATCCATTGCATAAGTATTAATCGAATTCATCTTAAATAATAGGAAAATGGATAAAAAACACGGAGTTTTTTATTTTCGATTCTAAAAAAGGCAGTACCTTTGTCACATCTATCGATACGACTCCGTATTGTGATAAACTCAAAAACTCGTAAACTCATCAACTTAAATTATGAAACAAATCAGTTGCTTTATACCTTATGCCAGTAAGGAACAAGCCGATAAAACGATACGAGCGCTCGAGGCGGAAACCGAAGTGCACGATGTGAATAGGGTGGAGACAAGTCTTTTTCGCACGCAGACCATCAAGGAGATTGTCGCCCAAGCCACGGCCGAATATACGTTGATTTATACGAAAGAAACGCCGTTGAGATTGGGATATTTGACTTTGCAGCGACTGATTCGCATTGCCGAAGATACAGGGGCAGGACTTTTGTATGCCGATCATTATCAAGTGAGGGACGGCGAAGAACAGAAAGCTCCTGTTATCGACTATCAGCCGGGGGCATTGCGAGATGATTTCGATTTCGGTTCGGTGCTGTTCTTCAATACGAAAGCACTCAAAGAGAGTGCTGAGAAGTTGACTGCCAACTATCGATTTGCAGGGCTTTATGACCTCAGGTTAGTGCTTAGCCGAAGCTATGAGTTATTGCACGTGGGCGAATTCTTATACAGTGAAGTGGAAGAAGACTGTCGCACGAGCGGTGAAAGGCAGTTTGATTATGTAGACCCGCGCAATCGTGAGCGGCAGATTGAGCTGGAACAAGCCTGCACCGAGCATCTGAAAGCGATCGGGGGATGGCTCGAACCTACTTTTGAAAGCATCGACTTCGGTGCAGATGGTTTCGAAACAGAGGCTTCGGTGATTATTCCTGTTCGTAATCGAGCCACTACCATTGAGGCGGCTATCCGTTCGGTGTTGTGTCAAAAGACCGCATTTAAGTTCAATCTCATCGTTATCGACAATCATTCTACGGATGGAACAACTGAGATGATCGATCGATTCAAAGATGACGAACGGGTGGTTCATCTCATCCCCACACGTAATGATTTGGGTATCGGTGGTTGTTGGAATCTCGGTGTACAGTCGGCGGCGTGCGGAAAGTTTGCCGTTCAGTTGGATAGCGACGATCTTTATAAGGACGAACATACCTTGCAGACGATCGTAGATGCCTTTTACAAGCAGCAGTGTGCAATGGTTATCGGAGCGTATCAGATGACCGACTTCGAGCTGAATCCTCTCCCGCCCGGCATCATCGACCATCGGGAATGGACCGAAGAAAACGGACGCAATAATGCATTGCGCATTAATGGGCTCGGCGCTCCACGTGCTTTCTACACGCCGATACTGAGACGTATCACGCTTCCCAATACAAGTTATGGAGAGGATTATGCAATGGGGCTGAATATTTCACGGCGATTCCGAATCGGGAGAATCTATGATGTACTTTATCTTTGTCGTCGGTGGGGCGGTAATTCGGATGCAGCGCTGAGTATCGAACGGCTGAACGCTAACAACGTCTATAAAGATCGTATTCGTACTTGGGAACTCCAAGCCCGTATCCGGATGAATCGCGAAGTCTTAAAAACCACAGAATGATGAAGCAGCTCATCCGCAACACGAGTTCGTGGCTATGGATTCCCACGCTGTATTTTGCCGAAGGGATTCCCTATTTCATTGTCAACAATATCTCGGTAACGATGTTTACGCGTATGGGGGTACCCAACGGCGAGATGGCACTGTTTACAAGTTTGCTCTACTTGCCGTGGACTATCAAGCCATTATGGAGCCCTTTCGTCGACATTTTGCGTACAAAGCGTTGGTGGATTCTGGCGATGCAGGTGCTGATAAGCATTATTTTCATTCTGCTTACGCTCTCGATTCCCCACCCTTCGGCACATCTGATCGGCTCGATGCAAACGCCTGTGAGTTTGTTTACATTCACGTTGATACTCTTTTTCATTACAGCCTTTGCCTCGGCAACGCACGATATCGCGGCCGACGGCTTTTATATGCTGGCCTTGAATCATCAGCAACAATCGTTCTTTGTCGGTATTCGCAGCACGTTCTATCGTCTTTCGTCTATCTTCGGACAAGGAGTCTTAGTGCTGATAGCGGGTCTTTTAGAGACACATACAGGCAGTATACCGTTAGCTTGGACACTGACGATGGCTTTTGCAGCAGCGATTTTCACCCTCATCAGTATTTATCACGCTTTCTTTATACCTCGACCGGTGGAGGATTCTGTGCGACTTGGTGCAACAAGTGCACACGTCCGGGATATTATCTCAGAGTTCGGGCGCACCTTTGCAACCTATTTTCGGAAGCCTGGTGTGGCTATTGCGGTTGTCTTTATGTTGCTTTATCGACTGCCAGAAGCCTTTCTCTTGAAAATGGTTAATCCTTTTTTGCTGGATGCGAAAGTACACGGCGGACTTGAATTGGCTACCGAAAGCGTGGGGATAGTCTATGGAACGATCGGTGTCTTGGCACTGACTGTTGGTGGAATTATCGGCGGTGTGGCTGCATCTAAGTGGGGATTGAAACGTTCTTTATGGCCGATGGCAGCCTGTATGACACTTCCTTGCCTTACGTTTGTCTATCTCAGTGCGGCAACTCCGAGCAGTTTGGTTGTCATCAGTACGTGCGTCGCAGTAGAACAGTTCGGTTATGGTTTTGGGTTTACGGCCTATATGCTTTATATGATGTACTTTTCAGAGGGCGAATTTAAAACGGCTCACTACGCCATTTGTACTGGATTTATGGCATTGAGTATGATGATCCCGGGAATGTTTGCGGGTTATCTGCAAGAGTGGTTGGGGTATTCGCACTTCTTCTGGTTTGTCATCGTCTGCTGTTTGGCTACTGTTGCTGCGACGTTTGTCATCAAGGTAGATCCCGACTACGGGCGAAAGGAAAAATAAACGACTTATGAATAATCTCCTTTTAATTGCCGATAGCGGTTCGACCAAAACTGATTGGTGTGTCGTGAGAGACGGAATATCGGTCCGACGGATTACCACCAAAGGAATGAATCCGTATCTTCAAACGTCCGAAGAGATGGAGGTCGAGATACGCGAGCACCTTCTTCCTCATCTGCCCGATGGCCAGTGGCGAGCCGTTTACTTTTATGGTGCAGGATGTACAACACAGAAGTGCGCTGTCGTTGCCGATTGTTTGCAGCGCTATTTGCCCGTGACAGGTCCAGTCGAAGTGCATTCCGATTTGTTGGGAGCAGCTCGTTGTCTGTGCGGGCATCGCTCGGGAATTGCCGGAATACTCGGAACAGGTTCCAATTCGTGCTTTTATGATGGGCAGAAAATCATTCAGAATACGCCCGCTTTGGGGTTTATTCTCGGGGATGAAGGCAGCGGAGCTTACCTCGGAAAGTGTTTGGTAAGCGATATTTTGAAGCATCAGTTAGCGCCCGAGTTGGCAAAACGTTTCCTCAAACAGTTCGCTCTAACCCAGGAAAGCATCATCGAACGCGTCTATCGGGCGCCTTTCCCCAATCGGTTTTTAGCCAGCTTGAACGTATTTTTAGAGCAGAATCGTGCCGATCCTGCCGTACATCGCTTGCTCATCGATGCTTTTCAGGCTTTTCTCCGACGCAATATTATGCTCTACGATTATGCCAATCACCCGCTTAATTGCATCGGTACGATTGCCCACATCTATCGACCTGAATTGACAGAGGCTGCTACCGAATTGGGAATTCGCATCGGCACGATTTGCAAGACACCGATGGACGGGCTGCTCGAGTACCACTGTCGTGAACGAGGAGATGAATAAATGAGTTGACGGGGATATTAAAACAAATGTTATGAGTTTCAAGAAGATTACCGAGCAAGCCTCTTTTTACGACGATTTAGAACACAAGTCGGTGCACGAAATATTGGAAGATATCAATCGAGAAGATCAAAAAGTGGCCCTTGCCGTGCACAAAACGATTCCTCAGATTGAGCAACTTGTTGAGCGAATCGTACCGAGAATGAGGCGTGGCGGCCGTATCTTCTATCTCGGGGCAGGCACAAGCGGCCGATTGGGAGTGCTCGATGCCTCAGAACTTCCACCCACTTTCGGGGTTCCTAAGACATTGGTTATCGGACTGATAGCTGGTGGCGATGCGGCGTTGCGCAATGCCGTGGAGCGTGCCGAGGATGATTCGCAGCGCGGATGGGCTGAACTTGTCAAGCATAACATCAATACCAACGATACCGTCATCGGCATTGCAGCCTCCGGAACCACACCTTATGTGGTGGGAGCATTACGCAATGCCCGCGCACATCATATCCTGACGGCGTGCATTACCAGCAATCCCAGTTCGCCGATGGCAGCAGAATCGGATGTGGCTATTGAAATGATCGTAGGCCCGGAGTATGTAACCGGCAGTTCGAGAATGAAATCCGGCACGGGCCAAAAGATGATTCTGAATATGATCAGCACGTCAGTAATGATTCAATTGGGGCGCGTCAAAGGTAGCAAAATGGTGAATATGCAGCTCAGCAATCAGAAACTCGTCGATCGAGGAGCGCGTATGCTCGTCGAGATGTTGGGTTTAGATTACGACAGAGCCAAGTCGCTTCTTCTCCTTTACGGCTCTGTCGAGGGGGCGTTGGAGGCCTATCGGAAGTGAGAAACTCATATCTATCACCGAGGCAAACTGTGCAAACTCATTTCCCGAATAAATGAGTTTTTATAATATTTCCACTCGCTGCTGACACTTTTCTGCAAAGCTGTTGCTTATGCTGAGCTGACCTGCTAAATACGTAAACATTACATTTTATGTGCAAAGAGCATAGAGTTTTTCCTTAAAACTCTTAATCTTTCCGAAGTAAACTTCTAATCTTTTCATAGTAAATTCTTAACTTTTCCTTAGAAAGTTCTTAATATTTTCATAATAAACTCTTGGGTTTTATAAGAAAAACTCTTAAGTTTTTTGAAGAAAGCTCTTAATCTTTTTGGAAAAAGCTTAAGAGTTTTTTTGCTAAAACATTTGCCATTTCGGTTTGTTTTTGCTATCTTTGCCTCCGGATGCTTCGGTACTGCCTTTGCGGGTTTTACGGTTTCCGGCTCGCACAGGACAAACAACAGGAAACTGGCCTTTTGAAGCTATGGCAAATAAACCTTTGCAATTCATTTTGACGGAGCGTAAACTCAATGTGGGCAAACAGGCTGAAAAGATCGTGCTGATTGCCCAGCCTACGGGAAGACACCGCGTGGATTTCCGCAATTTTTGCGAGTGGGTGGCTAGATCTACTACTTTCAGCCCGCAGGAAGTTGCAGCAGTGCTTAATTTGGCAACGGAAACGGCGCGTAATATCGTAGCTAACGGAGATATCGTGGATTTTGGCGATCTCGGCACGCTCAAGCCCTCGTTCAAGAGTCGGGCTGTGGAGAAAGGAAAACCTTTCCGGGTACAGGAGCATATCGAGAAACCGGTTGTCAGACTCGTTCCTTCACGCAAGTATTTCACCCTGACAGATGTCGTCTACGAACAGGTGCCTGTGAAGAAATCGTAAGAGAGGAAACGGGACGGAAAGGAACTGATGAACTCGAAGCCGGTTCGTCGAAAAACTAACGCTGTCAGAGATTGTTATTGACGTATTTTTGAAGTCGCCTCGGCAATAATCCAGGGCGACCTTTTTATGTTCGTATTCTTTGTTGCTATCTCTTGGTATATGTTTGCCGGAATTTTTTTATCGGTGTTAACGAAATGTAATAATTACAACATAGAAGCAAGATTTATCAAAATCCTTAGTTAATAGCTACATACAAATTAAATAATTGGATTAAATTAGTAACTAATCAACAAAATGAAATGAAGAAGTTAGCATTAAGAAAAGAACTAATGGTTATGTTTTCAATCCTTGCGTGTGCATGTGGCAATGATAGAGACGGGGATTTGGGAACAAATGCAGGGGATGGAACTTTCCCAACTGCAATTAACTCGTATGTGAACACGATGCCGTCGGTGAAGCAGATGAATCCTTTTTCGGAGAGAAAGGTGGGCGAAGCCAAACCTGCATCCCTCGGATATGCATTTGCAGAAACCAGGGCAGGTTCGACAAAGGAGTTCTACGAACAAGCGAAAGAGTTTGAAGAGCAACTTCTCTTCTCGGATGATAAGAACGTTTTCTATCCCGGTGCACTGCTTCGGGCGAAGAGTGTGGTTGAAGGAGAGTATGATCCCATTGAGGCAGAGCGCGCTCCAATTGTTCTTTCTACCGATCTTCCTGGTAGTTCTGACCCCACGATCAGGATAGAGAATCCCTCGCTTTCAGGCGTAAGAAAGGGAATTAACGAGTTGCTTAGTCGCGGGTTTAACGCTCCAGCGGCTAATCTTACTTACTCTATCGAAGAGGTTTACGACAAAGCGCACCTTAAAATGGCGATGGGTGGCAACTACAAGGGTGCTGCCAATAACGTGGAGGCAAGTACCGGCTTCAGTTTTGACAAGGAAAAGAACCGTTTTCTTGTGAAAGTGCAGCAGGTATTCTATGAATTGAGCATCGACCTTCCCAAAAAACCGTCAGACCTTTTTGCCAAGGAGTTTGACTACAAGAAGGAGTTTGGAGCTGAAAAGCCACTGTTTGTCTCTTCTGTCAAGTATGGTCGCATCTTGCTTTTGGGCATTGAGACAAATATGACGAAGAAAGAGGCGGAAGCTAAGCTGCAAGCGTCTGTGTTGGGCGGAAAGATTGGCGTAAAAGCAGAAGCTGCTTACCAAGACTTGCTTAAAGAGTCTACCATCAAGGGACGTGTTTTGGGTGGTGATGCCAAGTTAGGTTCGCTGGCAGCCATTAACTTGGAGGATGTGAAGAAGTTTATCGGAGAAGGTGCCCGCTTGAGTACTGAAAACCCCGGCGCGCCCATTGCTTATAAGTTGAAGGAACTTGGGACGAACCGCACGTTCAAAACGGTAATCTATTCCAAGTATACTAAGAATGATCCCTATGCAGGCGAGTTCTCGAAAATCAGCTTCGACCTGATTGTTTTGGATGAACTAAAATCGTTGTCGGGTAAAAAGCTCAATGCAGGCAGAGGCTTTATACAGTTCGGTACCGATCCTAAGCAGCGAACAGAGTTCTTCTTTAACTACTGGAGTCAGCGTACGCGCTACAATATCCCCAATTATAAAAGCGGAGAGAAAATTTTCGTAGTGTTCGATAGGAAAAAGGAGAATGACGGATTTAAGAAAGAGTATATCTTTGAAGTACCTCTGTTCGAAACTTTGGTAAGAGAAGGTAAGAGGTTAGGTCCTGGAGAAGTGAAAAAGCTTTATGATACAGCGAGGAATCCTCTGAACTTGCGTGATACTAAAGAAGAAGTGACATTGAACTTCGGTATAGAGAACCTGAAATTTTACAAGTAACTATTTGAGAAAGAACCTGGCATCGTGCTGGGTTCTTTCCTTTTTTATGCCCTTTTGCCAACCTGCGCAAGAGGGAAATAACGAAGATTTTCACGTGTAAATTAACTGTTAAACACATTGTAGTTAACCATTAAATGCACGCTGTTTAATGGTCTTTCGTAAGGCGAAAAGCCGTTAATGAGAAAATGACTTGACTGTTTATGTTTTCTCATTGGATATCCTTAGTATTCAAATTATTCATTTTCTCAAATATATTCAGCTTTCTTCTCTTGGTTATCAATAAAAAAGTAGTAACTTTGTCAGAAGATATTGTGTTGTGGATGAATATAACGGATAAAAAAGTAACTGTGAGTCGCATTTGTCTTTATCTGCCTTTATGATTCCAGATACACAAATATCAAAGATATTTCTTGAAAAAGGTTCTCATAGTTCGATAATATAGGCTGATATGACAACACACGTTTTCATTGTAGATACAAATACATTTCAATATCATTTGCGCTATCTATTTGCAGGAACAGGCTTTAAGGACAAAAATATAGACTTTAACCAGAATCCCCATTCAGTGTTACATCCAACGTCTGAAAAGGGACTTGTCGGGATGATGGCTGATGGATGTCGGATAAGAAAGAATGATTTGATAATCTTTTATGTACAGGCAACAGATGAATTTGAAGGTAAATTTTATGGAGTTTTCAGGGCGAAGACAAATGGAATTTTCGTAGATGAAAATGATGGGCAGCAATATTTACAGGAAAATTTAGGAAAATCTCTCTTATTTCGGGTGCAAATCGAACCATATGAAGTATATCCCGAAGGAGTGACCGAATGGCAAGCACTTGATGAGATCAGGGCATTAACCAGTCCTAACCAAATGTTATGGAGTCTGATTTACCGAAAGTTGAAAGGAAATAGGGGGAATACGATGATTACGATTTATGAAGCCGATAGACTCATTCATTTGATAAGGCAAAGGAATCATCACTCAGAACCTTTTGCCAAAATTGTAAATGGATTCGATTTTGATGAGATTCGTCGATGTATTGTACAAGGGGATGCTTATGAATATGTAGGGCGGAAAACTCAAATAGATATATTGCCACGGTTAATTTACAAATGGTCTAAGGGACAACAGATAGAAGCGCATTTACAAATGTATATTACACAAAACGTGGGATGCGGAACAAATCGTTCATTAGATGATGCATTGGGAATTACCGAAAGTCTAAAACTTGAATGGATTGGTAATGAAGTCTCTTGCGGTGTAGGCATGCAACGGATGGATATAATGTTGTCATTAGTAGGAAGTGCAACAAAACGTTATGTAATGCCGGTTGAATTAAAGTCTGTTCCGGCCAGTGAAGATAATACTCGGCAATTAATGAGATATATAGATTGGATTGAACAGTATTATATTCCTAACAGAATCAGTATTATTCAACCCGTATTAATTTGTCCAAAATCTTCGATCGGAATCTCAACACAGGTATTACAGAAGTTCGAGGAGTTTAATACAACAGGAAGAAACGGTCGATTCTTATCTTTGATTTATATAGAATTTTCCGTAAAGAATGGGAGTCTAAACTTTCAAAGAGTACGATATTAAGATGAATTATATTGGCTCTAAATTCTCTTTATTAAACTTTTTATACGAAAGTATATCAAAAGTTGTCGGTGATTTGCACGAAGGACTCGTTTTTGCAGATATGTTTGCAGGAGCGGGATCTGTTGGAAAATTCTTTAAAAAGAAAGGATGTAAGATTATTGCAAATGATATACAATATTACAGCTATGTGTTAAATAGACAATATATCGGTAATAATTGTGTCTTACTATTTCGTGGCTTGGAAGACGAAATCCCTGTTCTCAGGAATGTAATGTTCGATGAAGATAGGGCGAAAATCGTGTGTCAGTTTTTAGATGGATTGCCTGCTACTAAGGGTTTTCTCTATGAAAACTATTGTAAAGGAGGTCATTCGGAGAATGAAAATTATAGGCTGTATTTCTCAGATATGAATGGGGGGAGATGCGATAGCATTCGGATAAAAATAGAAGAGTGGTATAGCAAAGGATTAATCTATCAGGATGAGTATTTCTTTTTATTGGCTACATTGATTGAAAACATTGATAAAGTTGCAAATACGGCTTCCGTTTATGGTGCCTTTCTCAAAAAGTTAAAGACTGCTGCAAGGCGACCTTTGGTAATGAGACCTACTGAAACAATTCTTAATCAATATGAGAATAGGGTATATAACTGTGATGCAAATAATCTTATCTGTGATATTACCGCAGATATCCTATATTTAGATCCGCCTTATAATCAGCGACAATACGGAGCTAATTACCATCTATTAGAAACGATTGCACGATATGACAATCCTGAATTGAAGGGAAAAACGGGAATGCGTGATTACCATTTGCAGAAATCTGAGTATTGTTCACGTAGTAAAGTGGCGTCAGCTTTTGAATGGCTGATCGATCAGGCAAAAGCAAAATATATTTTTTTGAGTTATAATAATGAAGGATTGATGTCAATAGATACTATCCGTTCCATTATGTCTAAGCGTGGATTCTATGGATGTTTTGAGCGAAGATACAATCGTTTCAGAGCAGATGTTCCCTCTGAAAAACGACAAATAAAAGCTGATTCTACTGTCGAATTTCTACATTATGTAATTATCGACTGATTTAGAAGATCTTTTTTCAAGCATAATATTTTAAAAGCCGCCTCTCAATACATTTATTGAGAAGGCGGCTTTAATTGTGTATGAGTTTTGAATAGTAAATCTTTTACTATCAATAGACGATCTTTATCCGCAGTGGAAATATTTTTCGACGAGTTTGAGATTCTCTTCGGGGTTTCCTTCTACTTCTTTGCGGAGTGTCGTGTCATTGAAAGACCGGAGCTGGTCAATGATTCCATCGATCATATCTTTACTGAACACACCTTGCTCCTCATAAACTTTGCGCTGCTTTTCGAGGCACGCTGCCGATGCAACACAGCTGTCGGGAAGTTGTGAAAGATGGTTGAGCACGCCCTCGTTCTCTTTGTCGTGGATGTTGACATCAACGTAAGTTTTCTTCGCAATATCAAGTGCGTCGGGCATTTCAAAACCATAACGACAAGCAACACAAAGTCCAGCTAAAAGCTGGTAGAGGTCGGCTGAACCATCGGAAGAACGTATTTCCACGGTCTGTTTAAACGATGCGTTGGGTGTTTCTGCTTTTTCCAAGGGGTTAGCCTTGTTACACATATCCACACCGGCAGTCCATCCCAACGGTACTCGTACGAGAACGGAACGGTTGCGGTCGCCCCAACAAACGTTGGTCGGTGCTTCCTGGTGCGGGACAAGACGGAAATAAGAGGTCGGATTTTTGTTACCGAAAGCCGTGATACTGGGTGCAAGCTCCATCATTCCGGCAATCATACGACGTGCATCATCGCTCAAACGCCCGTCTTTCATCATCATATTCTTGCCGTCTTTTATCATTCTCATATGGATGTGGAGACCTGAACCGGCCTTACCTGCCGTAATCTTTGGTGCGAAAGTTACGTTGAGACCGTTGCGATAAGCCAGATTGCGGATGATCCATTTGGCAATCATCAATTGATCGGCCGTTTCTTGAACTTTTACGGGCAAGAATTCGATTTCATTCTGCTCATAAACGAGACCGTTCAGTGTGAATGTTCCTACTTCGGAATGACCGTATTTGATTTGACCACCTGCACGGGCGATATGCTCCATACACATTGCGCGGAATTCGTTTGTCTTTACATAAGGAGCTGACTCGTGATAAGCGTGCTGGTCAACAGCTGGGAATACGCCTTCGTCGGGCTTGATAACATAGTACTCCAACTCGCCCATAGCTTGGTATTCCATTCCCGTTGTTTTGGTAAAGGCCTTTGCGGCCTTATCAAGTGTGTATTCGGGAGAACTCTCCAAGGGGTTCCCGTCTTTGTCGAAGAAAGAACAAAGCAGGTCAAGTGTCGGTATCTCGGCAAATGGATCTACGAAAGCCGTGCTGAAACGAGGTAAAACATAGAGGTCGCTGCTGCTTGCTTGGATGAAGCTGAACAAACTCGATCCGTCTACTCGTTCACCAAATGTGAGGATGGTTTTAAGATAATCGAGATTAGTCAACACGAAGTTGAGTGTCTTTAACTTGCCGTCGCCGCCCGGATACAGAAAGTTGACCATCTTGATCTCCTTTTCCTGAATGAATTTAATGATGTCGGCCTTGGTAAACTCAGCTGCCGGTTTCTGTAAATACGCCACAATCTCGTTGGCGTTCATTAAAAGTTCGTCGTTGTTCATATACTGGTTAATGATTAAAATTAGGCCTTTCTATCGCTGCAAAGATACAAAATAAAAGTATATGTGCAAAAGATTTTGTGACAATCTGTAAGAAAATCCGCATTAACTTGCGTTAAAATGAAATTTCGTACTTACAAGTTGTCTTTGTCAGGGACAGAAGTTGAGGAGTTAAAAGAGTTGGGGAGTATAGGTGAATACTTGTCTATTGTCTTGCCCCTTTAACTTCTTTAACTCCTTAATTTCTGCCGTTCACTTTACTATTTTGGTCTGGATACTTTCGATACTGCCCGTAGTGGGATTAAGAATGATGCGCGTTGTCTGTTTCTTCCCGAACAATTCGCCGCTTAAATTCTCTACTCTTCCGAATTGAGCTGCATATAATTCAAAGTCGGCTCGCAGCTTCTCTTGCTCGTAGAGGGCAACTTTGATTTTGCCAGGAAGGTTTACGTTCAGGCCGATGTCATCTTTCGACTTCTTCTGTTCGAGAGTATTTTCGTTCGCTCCTGCTATGACATGCTCATCGGTTACACATATATAATAAGGTGTGCCACTGAGATCGTCACTGTCAGTGAGTCCGAATCGTTTGGAGAAACGGAACAACAATTGGTGCTTTACCTCCTTAGTTGGAATGTAAGTAAGTACGTTTTCGATAGTGTCTTTAACGGTTGTACCCTCGAAAACCTGCAATAAACCACGCTCTTGTGTAGTCAGATTGGCGAGCATTAATTTCAATTGCTGTCCGTCTTTGGGCATAGACTCGGCCTTTCCGCGTGATAATTGATCGCGGCTGTCACGTATATCGTAGATCTCTTGGGCACAGAGCTCGGCCATTTTGGCCGTACTTCCCGCCGTCAGAATATCTTCGTTCATAAAGTCTTTGGGGTTAAGCGGTTCGGGTTTGCGAGCCGGAACGAATGCCATCGGTTGCTGAGGTTTCTTACCTTGAGCATTGATCGCCAACAAAATACCGCTTTGGTCGCGGCTCACTTCCGTGATACTGTGCTTTTTGTCCAATGCTAACGTAAACTGTTTGGCAGAATCGGGCACTCCGACGGATGATAAATGTGTGTTGATGATGCGATAGGTGGTACTGGGATTTAACTCTACTCCCGTCTTTTTCATATACCGTTCGGCATACGGCGCAAATTGTCCCGGTGTGTAAGTGGTCTTTTCTATCAAAAAGGTCAGGCGTAAAGCCGTTCGTGGTAAAAAATAAGTGGTTCCCTCAACCGTGCGTTGTGCGTGAACCATTGTCATCGTGCACAAAGCTAAAAGTGCCGTTGTGAATTGTTTTCTCATCATTTATTTTGGTTTAATCGTTCATTCTTCGGAATGCCGAAGGCAGATATTTGATAATGTCTCCGGCAATAAGGCTTTCCTTACCGAGATCTTTTGCAGCCAGATCTCCAGCCAAACCGTGAAGGTACATACCCAAAGTGCAAGCCTCTTCCTGATGGTATCCACGGGCCAAAAGCCCTGTGATGATTCCCGTCAGAACGTCGCCGCTCCCCGCAGTAGCCATTCCCGAGTTACCGGTTGAGTTGAAAATAACATTTCCTTCGGGGGTACACAGAGCCGAGTAATGCCCTTTTAAAATGATGTAAGCCTGCAAATGGTCAGCCAACTCACGCGCCTTGTCCAGCCGTTCATAATCTCCCGTACACGGGGCACCTGCTAATCGCTCTAATTCCTTGGTGTGTGGCGTCAGGATAATGCCTTTTGGTAGTTGCTGCATCCACGCTCTGTGTGTTGAAAGGATGTTCAGTGCGTCGGCATCGGCCACAATTGGACATATGGTTCGGCGTAATTGAGCGATCATTGCAATGGCTGTACTCTCTTGTTGACCTAATCCCGGTCCGATACCAAGTGCATCGAAGCCTTCGGTATCTACCGGTTCGGAGAAACAAGTTTCTTCGTGATCCATCTGCATCACGGCTTCGGGCACGGCAATTTGCATAATATCATAGTTGCGTTTGGGTGTATGAACCGTCACTTTACCTGCACCTGAGCGTAGGCAAGCTTGTGTGGCCAGCACCGCTGCACCCGACATACCATAACTCCCGGCAATGATCAGGGCATTACCCATCGCTCCTTTATGTGCAAAATCATCCCGCCCACGTAACAACGGACGAAGATCATTCTCTTCTATAATAGAAAAATGGGCTTTCGTCTGGGCGATATACTCCTGAGACAGACGAATATCGAGTACGCGCAACTCGCCTAAATAGGGTTGGTTGTCAGCTAACAGCATTGCCAGTTTCTTCTGTTGCAGTGTCAATGTGAGGTCTGCTTTGACAATATTTACACGTACATTTTGCGTGTTGTCTTCTGTCATTAGTCCCGAAGGAATATCGATACTTACCACATTTGACGGCGATTGATTGATATATTTCACCAAAGAAGCGAACCCTCCGGCCAAAGGCTTATTGAGACCGGAACCAAATAGTCCGTCGATCACCAACATATCGTCATCGAGTTGAGGCGGATCGAAGTTGACAGAAATCTCTGTAAAGTTCTTGACACGCTTGCTATCGATAAGTCGTTGTCTATTAATAGCACAGTCATCCGACAGTTTATCGTGGATATTAAACAAATAAACTTCCACTTGATAACCTTTTTCTGCCAGCATCCGAGCTACGGCCAGTGCATCGCCACCGTTGTTTCCCGGACCGGCAAACACGATAATGGGCGTCTGTACAGCCCATCTCTCGGTGATGGCATAAGTGATTGCTTTCGCAGCTCGCTCCATTAGCTCAATGGAACTCACCGGTTCGTGCTCGATGGTATAGGCATCAAGTTCTCGGATTTGCGTGCTATTGAATATTTTCATATCAGTGCAAAAATACGAAATAAATACTAATCGATAGCCAATGTATGCTATATTTTTAGTAATTTTGTCGCAAAAACTTCTTAATTGCACTATGAGTATCATCAAAATCAAGGATAAATCATTCAAGACTTTCATATCAGAAGCTGAGATTCAAACACGTGTCAAAGCGGTGGCCGACAAGATCAACCGAGACTTGGAAGGGAAAAATCCGCTGTTGCTTGCCGTGTTAAACGGTTCGTTTGTGTTTGCTGCTGACTTGATGCGGTATATAACCATTCCCTGTGAGATTTCTTTTGTCAAGTTGGCTTCTTATCAGGGCACTACTTCGACGGGTGAAATTAAGGAGGTAATCGGTCTGAATGAGGATATTTCCGGCCGTACGGTGGTCATCGTAGAAGATATTGTAGACACGGGAGCGACGATGAAACGGATGATCGAAACACTTGGAACACGAAATCCTAAGGCATTGCATATCTGTACGTTGCTGCTGAAACCGGATAAATTGACAGTGCCTTTGGACATCAAGTATGTAGCCATAGAGATTCCGAATGACTTTATCGTGGGTTACGGACTTGACTATGATCAGCAGGGACGTAATCTGCGCGATATATATACATTGGTGTGAGGGACTTCGGGTTGCGTTGTTGTGTAGACAATTCACATACGAAGAAACTTATAAACTTATAAACAAAAAACTAAAATGAGGAATATTGTAATCTTTGGGGCACCGGGCTCCGGCAAGGGAACGCAGAGTGATAAACTAATTGATAAATATGGGTTGAATCATATCTCGACAGGCGACGTGTTGCGAAATGAAATCAAGAATGGAACAGAGTTAGGAAAGACAGCCAAAAACTATATCGATAAAGGACAGCTTATTCCCGATGAACTGATGGTTGACATTCTTGCGAGTGTTTATGATAGCTTCGGCAAGGACCACAAAGGTGTTATCTTCGATGGTTTCCCACGTACAATTGCTCAAGCCGAGGCACTGAAAAAGATGCTGGCCACGCGTGGACATAATGTGGCTGCAATGATAGAGCTCGACGTTCCGGAAGAAGAACTGATGAAACGGTTGATTCTTCGCGGTCAGCAGAGTGGTCGTTCTGACGACAACGAGGAGACAATCAAGAAACGCCTCGATGTTTATCACGGTCAGACTGCACCGTTGATCGATTGGTATAAGCGTGAAGGCATTCACAACCATATACAAGGCTTGGGCGAACTCGACCGCATCTTTGCCGATATTTGTGCCGTTGTAGATAGGTTATGAGTTTTTGAGTTTTTTAATTGATGAGCTTTTTAGTTTTAGTTGGCAGCTTTAGAAGTCTAAAAACTTATCGATTTACAACCCCAAGAACTTAAAAACTAAGAAACTATGTCCGATTCCAACTTTATCGATTACGTTAAAATATATTGCCGCTCGGGCAAAGGTGGCCGGGGATCTATGCATCTGCGGCACGTGAAATATCAACCTAATGGAGGTCCTGACGGCGGAGACGGTGGTAATGGAGGCAGCATTTATCTGCGCGGGAACCATAATTATTGGACGCTCTTACATCTGAAATACGAGCGACATATCTTTGCCGAGCACGGCGGAAACGGCGGACGAGACAAGTGTCACGGTACAAATGGCAAGGATCGGTATATCGACGTGCCGTGCGGAACAGTGGTTTATGATGCCGAAACGGGAAAATTCGTTTGTGATGTGATGTATGACGGGCAAGAGGTTTTGCTCTTGAAAGGCGGTCGCGGAGGTTTGGGTAACTTCCAATTTCGGTCGGCTACCAATCAGGCTCCACGTTTCGCACAACCCGGCGAACCGATGGAGGAGATGACGATTATTCTCGAACTCAAGTTGTTGGCCGATGTCGGACTCGTCGGTTTGCCCAATGCAGGTAAATCGACATTACTTTCGGCTTTGTCGAGTGCACGCCCCAAAATTGCCAATTATCCGTTTACCACGCTCGAACCATCGCTGGGTATTGTGGGGTATCACGACAAACAGTCGTTCGTAATGGCCGATATTCCCGGCATTATTGAAGGAGCGAGCGAGGGAAAGGGCCTCGGCTTGCGTTTTTTACGTCATATTGAGCGTAACTCTTTGCTGCTGTTTATGGTGCCGGGCGACACCGACGATATTAAGCGCGAGTACGAAATTCTGCTCAACGAACTACGAAACTTCAATCCCGAGATGCTCGACAAACATCGCGTATTGGCCGTAACGAAAAGCGATCTGCTCGATGAGGAACTCGTAGAAATGCTTCGTGAGACACTCCCCAATGATCTTCCTTGCCTTTTCATATCGTCGGTTACCGGACAAGGATTGGATGAATTGAAGAATGTTTTGTGGCAGGAACTCAACAGTGAAAGCAATAAGATACAGGATATTATGGCCGAAGAGACGCTCGTTCATCGCGACAAGGATATGCAACGTATTGCCGATGAATTGCGGGAGGAGGGAGAAAACGATAATATTGAGTATCTTGATGAAGACGATATCGAAGATCTTGATGACTTTGAATATGAAGACGACCCTGTATCGAATGCTGAAAAATAACAGGAAATATTTGCATTGAAACTGCCACAGCTCACATATTATACGCTTGGCGAGGGCGTTACGGCTTTCTCATCGACTCGACACGGAGGCGCAAGTGTTGGTAATTACAGTACGTTTAACATCAACCTATTTTGTGGAGATGATGCAGAGGTTGTTCGAGTTAATCGCATTGCGCTCTGTGAAGAGTTGAATATTGCTCCTGAAAGATTGATCGTACCCCACCAAACACACGGTGTGGGACTGCAAAAAGTAGATACTGCCTTTTTGATGAAACCGCAGGCAGACCGCGACCAACTGCTGGAAGGCGTCGACGGTGTAATGACCGATGTCTCGAATGTATGTGTCGGCGTGTCGACAGCTGATTGTATTCCTATTCTTTTGTATGATCCGATACATCAATCTGTGTGTGCTGTGCACGCAGGATGGCGTGGAACTGCGCAACGCATTGTGCAAAGAGCTATTGCGAAAATGCACGTTTACTATGGTACCGAGTCTACACAGCTTCGAGCCTGTATAGGTCCCGGCATTTCTTCGGATCACTTTGAGGTAGGGGATGAAGTTTATTCTGCCTTTGAAAAAGCAGGATTCGAGATGTCTACTATCGCTCGTCGTTACACCAAATGGCATATCGATCTTTGGGAATGCAATCGACTTCAATTAGTAGAAGTCGGTGTTTGTCCTGCGCAAATCTATGTCTCAGGCATCTGTACTTACAAGCGGGCAGCTGATTATTTCTCTGCTCGTCGCTTAGGAACAGCCTCCGGGCGCATCTATTCGGGTATTTTGCTCCGATGAACAACAATTACGAAACGCTTGAAAAAATGAAGACCAATTCACGACAAATTATCACTGTTACACTGTTGGCTATCACTTTATCGGCTCAATCAGCTGCTAAAGATAAGTTTACAACTGCTGAAACGTGGCAGATCAGTATTCCTACACCGGGACTTTTTGCACGTTCCAATGCTTTCAATATTGATCTTGGCCAGCTGCGCAGTCGTGAATACTCGTTTCCTTTGCCTGTGGGTAAGATTGAACAGGCCGGAAACGGCGACTTAGACATTGTTACTTCCAAAGGCGATGCTGTGAAAGCGATGTTTGAAGGCGTTGTCCGACTGAGTCGAAGCACGCTTTCACAGGGCAATGTTATTGTCATTCGTCACGACAACGGACTTGAAACCGTTTATGCACACAATGCTCAAAATCTGGCAACCGTAGGTCAACGGGTTAAAGCCGGACAAACTATCGCCATCGTGGGAGGTGACGGCAAGCGGGTCTTCTGTCGTTTTTCGGTAATGATAAACGGTGGAAAGATCAACCCTGACGTGATCTTCGAACTTAAAAGTCACCGTTTACGCAAGCAGATTTTACTCTGCGAGAAGCGTGGTTCGCGTGTCAATATCACTGTGGAAAAGGGTGATTATTTCGACGACTGGGATGACAGCAAGCCTGTGAAGAAAGAAACTGAACGCGAAATGGCTAAAAGCGACACGCCGAATAAACTCAATTTGTCTGATTTCAGCAAGCGAGAGTGGAGTTATCCGTTGCCCGGCAGTCACGTGATTAGCCCTTACGGTGGCAAACGTCGGCATCCGGGTGTAGACATCAAAACCAAACCTAACGATGAAATCTTGGCCGCTTTCGATGGTGTTGTTACCCGTTCGTGTCCCTATTTCGGCTATGGTAACTGCATTGTTATCAAACATCCTAATGGCTTGGAAACGCTTTATAGCCACCAATCCAAGAATTTTGTCAAGGTAGGCGACTGCGTCAAAGCCGGTCAAGTGATTGGATTAACGGGGCGAACAGGTCGTGCCACGACTGAGCATTTACATTTCGAGGTCTATTTCAAAAGTCGACGCATAGACCCGGCAATGGTCTTCGACCATCTCAATAAGTCGCTCAGACAAGCTACTTTAACTTATTCTAATGGGAAAGTACGGTCTAAGACCAATTATTATGCACGCGGGAAATGAAATGACGAATGGATTGCATTATGCGCAATGATTAATGAATAGATGTAGAATTAATCCCTCCTCTTTCATCATTCATCCTTCATCCGGATTTATTGCGCGTAGCGCAATAAATCCTATTTCCCTTTCCGTCTGTTAGCACGTTGCGTTCGATATTTAGCTTTTTGCATCGCAGATCCGCTTCCGTGTGCACCTGTGATGTATTTTTTCTTTTTTGCTTTGGTCTTTACTTTGCCTTTATCGGCGTTGTTACCTTTTGGGGCTCCTCGAAATACGATTCCGCCGCCTGCGATTATGTCGTCGATGTCTGTCATAAAATAATAAGTATCGGCCCTTTTTGATTCTCCCGAAAGGAGATAGACTTACGGAACTGGTCCTTACTGTTTTGAAGTTTTTTCTTATTTATTTTCCACTTACTTCTTTTTTCATCATTTCCCTCTTTCTCCTTTGGTGTGAAAGAGAGGAGGCTCATCTTTAATGATGAAACAATCTTACCCCTGTGAATGCCATTGCGATACCGTATTTATCGCAGGTCTCAATCACATTGTCGTCTCGAACCGAGCCGCCGGCTTGGGCAATGTATTCTACTCCGCTCTTATGGGCGCGCTCGATGTTGTCGCCAAAAGGAAAGAAAGCATCGCTGCCGAGAGATACTTGGCAATTCTGCGCTATCCAATCGCATTTCTCTTCACGTGTCAATGGGGTAGGACGGGTATCGAAAAACTGCTGCCAAACGCCTTCTGTCAACACGTCATTGTAGTCTTCGCTGATGTAAACGTCAATGGAATTGTCGCGATCGGCCCGTCTGATGTCAGCTTTGAATGGCAGATTCATCACTTTGGGATGTTGGCGGAGCCACCAAATATCGGCTTTGTTACCTGCCAATCGTGTGCAATGGATGCGACTTTGTTGCCCCGCTCCGATGCCGATAGCCTGCCCGTCTTTGACGTAACACACTGAGTTGCTCTGCGTGTATTTCAGAATAATCAGCGAAATGATCAGATCTCGCTTGGCGTCGGGTGTAAATGCTTTGTTTCGTGTGGGTATATTATCGAATAAAGTGGGGGCATCGAGCCGGATTTCGTTGCGTCCCTGTTCGAAAGTGATACCGAAGACCTGTTTGCGTTCAATCGGATTGGGACGATAGTCAGGGTCAATCTTAATGATATTATATGTTCCTTTACGCTTGTCTCGTAATATTTCAAGAGCTTCGGGACTGAAATCGGGTGCAATCACACCGTCGGACACTTCACGTTTGATAAGTGTTGCCGTGGCGGTATCGCACGTATCGCTCAAAGCAACGAAGTCTCCGTAACTGCTCATACGGTCTGCTCCGCGTGCGCGAGCATAGGCACAGGCCAGCGGAGAGAGTTTCATCGGAATGTCATCTACGAAATATATCCGTTTCAAAGTGTCGTTCAGAGGTAGCCCGATAGCTGCTCCTGCGGGTGAGACGTGTTTGAACGATGCAGCAGCAGCAGTCCCTGTGGCAGCTTTCAACTCCTTCACGAGTTGCCAACTGTTGAGAGCGTCGAGAAAATTAATATAGCCCGGTTGGCCATTGAGCACCTCGATGGGGAGTTCTCCTTTATCGATGAAGATGCGCGAGGGCTTTTGATTCGGGTTGCAGCCGTATTTGAGTGCTGACTCTTTCATAATAAGCGTATTGGTTTCTGTGTGCAAAGATAATGTAAAAAAATGATTTTTACCAGATGATGGCTGTCTTTTTGCGATAAGCCTCATCCCCAATTTTTATCCGATAGGAGAGGGGAGAATTACAGGTTTATATATGCTTGGAAATCAGATAGATACAAAAGTACTTGCGATTGACGGTTAAACTGCGTATGATTAGCTGTTAATCACCTTACGTTTAACCGTTAATCACGCGCCGTTTAACGGCTTTTCGCCGGGCGATTAACGGTTAATGGAAAGGTATCGGTTGCTTATTATAGGAATAAAGCATTTTTATCCGTAATTTGTTTATATTCTTTCTGGTACGCTTTTTGTAGCTTTACAAACGTATTACGATAATAAAACGATAATGAAGTTGATTAAAAACGAGACGTTCGGAGGTGAAAGGCCGTTGTTCGGAATCCACGATACGCGTTTGGAAAATATTGAGATCACCGACGGAGAATCGGGTATCAAATGCTGTTCCGATCTCGAAGCCGACAGATGTAGGTTCTATGGTAAATATCCTTGGTGGCACGTCGACGGTTCGGTGATTACTGATTGTTATTTCGCCGAAGGATCGCGCAGCGCCATTTGGTATTCGGATAATATGCGAATGGAAGACTGTGTGATTGACGGACCTAAGTTTTTCCGAGAGATGAAGAATCTGACATTGAAGAATGTCACCATCAATGACGCCGACGAAACATTTTGGAAAGTCGACGGATTGACAGCTAACAATGTCACATTGCACGAAGGTACTTACCCGTTTATGTTCTGTACCAACGTGAAAGTCGAAGGATTGGTGAGCGACTCTAAATATATCTTCCAATATGTAAAGAACGCCGAGATACGGAATGCTAAGATAACGACAAAGGATGCACTGTGGGAGACTGAGAATGTGACTGTCTACGACAGTGAACTTAACGGCGAATTTTTAGGTTGGCATTCAAAAAACTTGCGTTTGGTAAACTGTCGTATCACTGGTGAACAGCCTCTTTGCTATGTCGAAAACCTTGTTTTGGAAAACTGTTCGTTCGGTTCCGACTGTGACAGAATGTTTGAAGACTCTACCGTTCAGGCTGATATTCGCGGTGCGGTTACCAATATTAAGAATCCTATCAGCGGTCGGATTATAGTCGATGCTGTCGGATCGGTGACGATAGATGCGTATATCAAACAGCCTGCCGACTGTGAAATCGTGGTCAGAGGACAGCAAGATGTATGTGCATAAGTGGTTTAAACCGACGAAAAACAGGATGAACAATGTTTAATTTCGATACTTCTCCTATGCGCCGAGGCACCGATAGCTATAAGTGGGATACGCCTTCGGCTGATGATATCATCCCGATGTGGGTGGCTGATATGGATTTTTCGGCGGCTCCTTGCATCACTGAGGCTCTGCGTCGGCGTGTAGATCACGGCATCTTCGGCTATACACGGGTACCCGAAAGTTATTATTCGGCCGTTATCCGATGGTTTAATCGGCGGCACGGTTGGCACATCGAACGCGACTGGATACTGTACACCTCGGGTGTGGTACCCGCTGTTTCGGCTGTCATCAAGGCTTTTTGTCAACCCGGAGACAACGTGTTGGTGCAGACACCGGTATACAATTGCTTCTTCTCTTCTATTCGAAACAATGACTGTGAGATAATGGAGAGTCCGTTGATCTATACAAACGGCACATATAAAATTGATTGGGAAAACTTTGAACGGTGTGCTTCCGATCCTCGAACACGGCTTTTCCTGCTTTGCAACCCACATAATCCGGCAGGACGGGTATGGACACGTGAAGAATTAGAGAGGCTGAACGACATCTGTTTACGCCATAAAGTAAGAGTTGTTTCTGATGAAATACATTGCGAATTGGTGATGCCGGGGCATTCGTTTGTACCGTTTGCAGCCATATCTGTTGCCTGTCGGAATAACAGTATTATCCTGAACTCGCCCTCAAAATCATTCAATACGGCGGGATTGCAGATTGCCAACATTATCAGTAACAATCCTTCGGTGCGCCGAAGAATAGATAGAGCCATTAATATCAATGAAGTTTGCGACGTCAATCCATTCGGCGTGGTGGCTCTCCAAGCTGCTTACAATGAAGGGGAAGCGTGGCTTGACGAGCTCAATGCATATCTTTGGGAGAATTATCTGATGTTGTGCGATTTCTTTCGGAATCGTTTACCGCAGCTGAAAGTGACGAAATTGGAAGGAACTTATTTGGTCTGGGTGGATGTTCGGGCCACAGGCGAAACTTCGAATGAAGTCGCTCGTCGGCTATCGGACGATGGTCGTGTGATGGTTAGCAGTGGAACGATGTATGGGAAAACGGCCGGCGAGGGATTTATTCGTATCAATATTGCTTGTCCACGTCGTCGGATGACGGAAGGATTAGAGCGTATTGCCAAAGTATTAGGTTAACGAACGGGCCGGAAAGGATAACCAGCCGATAGGGTATAGATATAGAAAAAGGGTGAGCCTGTACAAGGCTCACCCTTTTATTCCACTCGAGAAGGAATGTAACTTTACGGCAGACTAATTGCCTCACTCGGACAAACAGAAGCACAAGTGCCGCACTCTGTACACAGATCGGGGTTGATCGAGTACTTTTCTCCCTCTGAAATCGCCTCTACCGGGCATTCATCTATACACGTACCGCAAGCAATGCAGTCGTTACTAATTACGTAAGCCATAATCACTAATATTTAAATGTTCATAATGTTTTGTACAATGCCGGGGTGTAATACCTACTTTTGTACGATGCAAAGGTACAAATTAATTTTGATATACCTATATTTAGGTATGTCTTTTTTGTTAATTAACGTTTCTTCTCACGTGGTTTTGGTACAATAACAACTGTTTTTGCGCGTTATAAAGAGAAGATGAAAAGACTTGATTTCACGTTTTTAGCACTGATTTTCAGTGTGGTCGGGGCTGCCGCTCAGGTGCAGAAAGTGCAGAATAAACCGTATATTGATTTGCGCCCGTTCCATTTCGGTATTCTGGTCGGTACGCATTTGCAAGATATCGAACTGCAAAATGTCTGTTCGCAACTCATTACTGGTGATGACGGAAAGGTTACTGAGATTGTTATCAATACCGATCAAGACCGTTGGGATGCTGGTTTCACCGTGGGAGTGGCGGGAGAGCTGCGGTTGAGCACGCATTTTCAGCTGCGTATTGCACCCGCAATGTATTTCGGATCGCGGCATATCACGTTCAGAAACAGTACCGTGACCGATGCCGAAGGTCGTCCTACGGAGCGCCATCAGGATTTGAAAACGGTCTATTTATCGACGGCTACCGAGTTGATTTTTGCCGCTCCGCGATTCAATAATCATCGTCCCTATCTGTTGGCAGGTTTTAATCCGATGCTCAATCTCAGTGGGAAACATAACGACTATCTGCGCCTGAAACGCTATGATGTCTATTTTGAAGTAGGAATCGGCTGCGATTTGTATCTTCCTTTTTTCAAACTTCGTCCTGAATTGAAATTCCTTTTCAGTCCGCTTAACAGTCTTGATAAGGGCCATGGCAAGCGGATGAAAGATAAAAATATGCTTCCTTACACCTTATCGGTAAAGGAAGCACACACTAAGATGATTGTACTTACATTCTATTTTGAATAAGTCGCAAAGGGAAATAAGCAGTAAAGAGAGTAAGTAATAAGCAGAGATATAGTTGTTTTGAGAGATTTTTGTGCGCCGCTTGTTTTGTTTTTTGCTCTTACGTTTAACCTCTTAAAGCAAGTTTAACGCTTTTAGGTTTTCACTCTTTTAACTTTTCTACTCTGTTAAAAGCTATTTCTTGTCGAAATTCAGAATCAGTCGCCCTACAAAAACAGCATTTTTGCCGTTCTGGTCGACTGGAATTTCTTTACCATCGAGGTTTTTTGCATACTTCAATGTCTCAAAATAAGTATGCGAGTGACCACCGAGTACAAGGTCGATGTTACGCGAACCGGCGATCATTCGTTGGTCATCCATCCCTTTCAAGCCCCAACCTAAATGCGAAATGCAGATCACAACATCGCATTTCAACTTGTTTTTGAGTAGTGAGGCTGTTTTTTCTGCACTTGAAACAGGATCGAGATATTTCACGCCCTCATAATTCTTGTGAATCACCAAGCCGTCCATTTCTGGATCGATACCGAATACGCCGATCTTCACTCCATTTCTTTTGATGATAGTATAAGGCTTGACAATACCTTCCAAAGGGGTTCCTGTAAAGTCGTAGTTGGCACAAAGAATAGGGAATTTGGCTTTTTTGAAGATGCGAGCCATATTCTCCAAACCGAAGTCGAACTCGTGATTGCCCACTGTCGACGCGTCGTAGCCCATCTCATTCATCAACCCTATCTCTACATCTCCTTTGAAAAGGGTGTAGTAAGGAGAGCCTTGTGAGAAATCACCGCTATCGAACAGCAACAGATCGGGATGTTTCTTGCGTTCTTCCTTAATCATTGCTACGCGCCGAAGAAAGCCTCCCCGACCCGCTAACATTGTATCTGTGAGGCTCGTATTGAGTGGCATAATGCAACTATGTGTGTCGTTTGTGTGAAGAATCATCAGTTTTCGCTGTGCCGATACACTCAAAATGCAGACACAGAACACAGTTATCAGGATATAAATTCGTTTCATTCTCTATTCTACTTTTATTCGTTCGTCATTCGGTCCGTCGACACTTCGGCCTTGCGCGGCAGCTTCCCGGAAGTAATCTATAATTATGAAGCGTATGTTGTTCTCATTACTGGTGGGCGAAACAACATCTGTTGCACTTTTAAATGCTTCCATCTTGTCATTTCCTTGCGCTACATAATCGAGTGTGGCAATGCGATATGTCTTGGCCGGATCAATGTTTTGGCCGTTCACTTGGGCGCTTTTCAGTTTTCCGTCGTGCGTAATCACCAATCGCACACTGCTGCTCACGCCTTCTCCTCCGGTAGAAGCGATTTCGCGAAATAGTTGCAACACTTTGGTCCCTGACAGCGTGACGAAGCAGATCTTGTTCTCAAACGGTGCCATATCTACCACATCTCCATAGGTCACCGGTCCTTGAACGAGGGCAGCACGGATGCCACCCATATTGTAAACGGCGAAATCGGGATGCTCATTAAACAGTTTTCCGCCCCAAACCAAGATGTCGGTGAGCAGGTTAGAAAGTGGACTCCACGGGCGATGGGCCGTTATCGTGCGGACTGCTGATCCTACAACGGGGCTCATTATTGAATCGACACGATGCTTATAGGGTGCAATGAAAGCGGCGGCAGCGGCATCCGGCTGTGCGTCATACCGTTTGTCGATGAGGATTCGGCTGCGTTCCACACTCGAAAGTGTGTAATGTGAGCCGCAGGATGTGGCAAGTATGAAAGTCGCCGACAGTCCGAAATATCGTATTGGTCTATGCATTGTTTATGGTGTTTATGTTTGTTTGATTGTGCCTGATGGTCTCTTGCAGAGCGAAAAGGCGTAACAACTGCGTGCAAAGATACGAATTTCTTTCCGAAAATATTGAGCGGGCACGATCGAAAAGAAGGTATTCGGAAAGAAACGAATGAATAAATTTGGAACGTTCAACTAAAAATCGTATCTTTGCAGCGCTTTTCGGCGTAATCGCTGGCAGGAAGATGAGTGGCCTGGTTATGTTGCGTTGGAACGATAACAAATTTAATGATCAAGTAAAATGGATTTAATTAAAGTTGCTGAAGAAGCATTTGCAACCGGCAAACAGCATCCGGAGTTCAAAGCCGGAGATACTGTGACTGTCGCTTACAAAATTATCGAGGGTTCAAAAGAGCGTATTCAGCTTTATCGCGGCGTTGTAATCCGCATCTCTGGGCACGGAGACAAGAAACGTTTTACCGTTCGTAAGATGTCAGGAACAATTGGTGTGGAGCGTATTTTCCCGTTGGAGTCGCCGAATATCGATTCTATTGAGGTGAATAAGCATGGTAAAGTGCGTCGTGCTAAACTGTATTATTTGCGTAAGCTTACCGGTAAGAAGGCTCGAATTAAAGAAAAGAGAGTTGCTGCAGAGAAGGCTTGATAGTCTTAAAAGGAATAAGAGAGGAGAGAAGAGATATGAAGAATCACTCTCTATAATTCTAAGAAAGAAAGTAAAAGAGGTTCAATCATTAATGATTGAACCTCTTTTTTACGTTAGTTTTCTTCTGTTTCATAATTCGTTTGACCGTTGTCTTCTCCGTGAAGAGCACCTTGAAAATCTGCCCAACTCTGATAACCGACAAAGAGAGCAATCTTATCAAGTGTATCTTTGGAAAGTTTTCCGGTACCTCGAAGATGTTCCCAAGCTCGTCTCAGTCCCGTCGCGTTCAGGTGGATATGATCCTTTAAGAAGACCGCAGCCAGTTTTTCAAAGTCGGAAGTCAGTTCGATTGTCTTTCCTACTTTCTTTTCTACTTTTTCAAGAAGCAGTGTTAAATCTCCTTTCATAGCTTACTGACAGTTGTAAAACACGTTGCAAAGATACGCTAAGTTATTTGAATGGCAAAACAAAAAGAATACGATTGAATTTGAAAAGATGAAAAAAGAAAGATGAGACTTATTTTTTCATTTCTCATTTGTCATTGATCGTAAATCACTCATTTGAAAGTTAATAGTCGAATGGTTCTTGTCAAGGGAATCTAGGATGTGTAAAGATAAATCGAGTTACTTACATTATTTAAGTGTTTGATCGTCTGGTATGTATATAATAAGATGTAGGAGTGTAGTAAAAATGGAAGAGAATGTTTTTATATCATAGTGTTGGTGCTGCTGATTCGTCTTTTGTGGGAGTACATTGGGAGCTTAATTTTGTGTGAAACAAGAAAAGGGACAAGGAGAAAATTCCTTTCTCCTGTCCCCTTGTATTGTAGTATAATGATGTATCTTTATTTACCTAAGGCCTGTTTGGCTACTGTATTCTCGGGATCAAGCTCTAACACTTTCTCCCAATAGCCTTTGGCTGTGGCGTTATCATTCTTCAGCATATAGTAATAACCTAAATAACGATAGGCCTCAATGAGACGTTCGTCATCGCGATTCCCTTTTTCCGTATGACCTTTAATAATCTCAATCAACTTCTCATAATGTGGCTTGGCTGCGCCGGTCTTGGTCTCAGGATCGAGGGCAAAGCCGATATGGGCACGCTGATAAGTAGCAAAGTCGGCTGCACTTGGAAATTTCTCAGCCATCTCTGCATATACTCCGTCGGCTTTGTCGTACGCTTCCTTCTGGGCTGTACCTGTCAGTTTCTCGGTTTGTGCCATATACATTGTAGCCAATGTGTTGTAATCAACTGCCGTAATCTGCTTTAAACTTTTGAGATATTTATCATAAGTAGCCGTAGCATTGGTAAAATCGCCTTTCTCATTATAGGCATTTGCAATATTTTTCAAGGCGTCGCTCTTGTCGGCGTCATTGTCTTTGTTTTCTTCCAACGACTTATTGAACATATCGATAGCCTTGTCGTATTCCTTATTCCCAAGGTAAGCATAGCCATAGTAGAGGTAATCGCTTTCAGTGATCTTAGTAGAGTCGCTCTGGTTGAACAGTTTGTCGGCATAGTTCAAAGCCTCGGGATAACGCTTCAAATTGGTGAGATTGAAGAACGAAATACGGTTTAACGCCGGGTTTCTCGGAAATTTTTGGTTACCGAACTGTGCAATTTCGAGACTCTTGTCGAATTCACCTTTGAGGAAGTAATCTAATGCAAAGTTGGTTAATTGGTGCGGTTCCATCTTGTTCCTGTCTACCTTATTATAATATTCCAACGCCTTTGTAAGGTTACCGGCCTTGTCATAAATCTCGGCAGAGATGATATCTACGGGATAGTCCGGGCGCTGTTTGCGGAGCTCTTCGAGCTTGGCTACAGATGCCGACGGGCTTACTTTGCTATAAATCATTGCGTACTTGCGATAACCTTCGGGATTCTTGGGATCGAAATAGATGGCACTTGAATACCAGCTTGATGCTGCCCCGCCATTGTCTTTCACAACTTCAATGTCACCCAACAGAATGTAACCGGGGGCGCAATTCTTGTCTCTCTTGATAGCTTCTTCCGCATATTTTTTAGCGTTTAGGGTGTCTTGAATGTTGAGGTAAGCGCGTCCTAAGCCAACTAAAGCCTCTGTATTCTTTTTGTTTTGCTTGTAGAAAGCTTTTACCTGTTCTGTTGCCGCAGCAGGATTAGACTTATTCGCAGCTATCACTTTGGTGATAGCATCTACCTGATTCTTGACATCTTGTGCCATCATTGTAGTGCTGAATCCTATCATCAGCGCTACTGCTAATAGATATTTTCTTGTTTTCATCGTTTCTTCTGTTTTAATTCCTGAATCTATATGATCTTAGATGTTCCTATGCTATAAATATTTTGTTCATTCGGTGACATTAACGTTTCTTATATTTATATTGCCAGCAACGGGCAAAAGTCCTGTTTTCATCACAATCATTTGGCCTTTGGGTGATCGGATGAAGTTTGCAAAGCCCCACGGAAGACCGTTGATGGGGTCGTTGAGCAGGCAGTAAATAGTCCGGATGAGCGGATAGTTGCCGTTATATATATAATATTGGTAAGGTTTCCAGCTATTGGCCGGCGTTGCTTTTTGCAACTTACTTACCGACATCAGACGGATATTCTTGTTGAATGTAAGATTGGTTGTGTCGCGTTTATCATTCAACCAATTGCTGCCGATGATACCGATCGCACCGGCATTTTTCTCTACATAGTTAATGACATCTGCTGTTTTATTGGTTGCAATGACATTAGGACTGGTAATGGGGTTACCGTGGAGGATGCTGTCTTCGGCAAAATGAACAGTACTCGACTTTTTATTGTCGAAAACGAGAACGATGTCTCCGCGTTTAGAAGAGGGATAAATATCGCTCCATTTCTTGACTTTACCAGTCAGAATACGAGCGATGTCGTTCACCGTAATACACGTATCTGTATTTGTTTTATTTACAATCAAAGCCAAACCGTCATAGGCAATGGCGAATGATTGTGGCATAAACCTGCGGTCTTGTAAATTTTTCTTTTCGTTGGGTTTGAAATCTCGTGCTGCAATCATTAAACATATGCTGTCTTTGAGCAGTAAATTGATTCCGTCGGATTCACTGGTATAGATAGGATTTACTCTTGCTTTTGTATAGATACTCTCGAAGATGTCACGCTCTTCTTCTATAATGGGACTAAAACTTTCGTCAGAGGCGAAGTGAATCACCCCTGACGAATATGTGTCTGTTCGTCCACCCTTATGTTTCTGCGGTTTGCAGGATACGATGAGGGTGGTGAGCAGTGTTAATCCTACAATGATGTAAGATGTTGTTTTATTCATATCAATTATTGAGTCTGAATGTAACAGGTACGTTGAACTTCACACGTACGGTAGAACCATTCTGTCGGCCCGGAGTCCAACGTGGCATACTCTTAACAACACGTACTGCTTCTTTGTCTAACGACGGGTCGGCAGAGCGCGCGACTTGCACATCGGTAATCGAACCATCTTTTTCTACAACGAAAGAAACGGTTACACGGCCTTGCACACCATTCTCTTGTGCTACTGCCGGATAGTGAGTATTGCTTTGGAGGAATTGCATCAAGGCTGCTTGACCACCAGGGAAAGAGGGCATTTCTTCAACCATATCGAAGACTTTGTTCTCTTCTACCTTGGGAGGTTCGGGTTGTGCAATGACTTCCTTAGCTTTTAAGACTTCACCGTTGGCATCATCGTTACCTTTGACATCAAATGAACCGATGGCAGCTTTATTCTGCATCAGCTGGTCTTGCGTCTTGATTTCATCTTCAGGTTTTACCTCGCTGTCCTTCTTAATGACTGGTGCGGTAAATTTGACAGAACTCTTAACGCGTTCAACTACTTTCTCCGGCTCTTGTACCTTAATTTGTTTCTTGACTTCGGCTTTCTTTTGCTTCTGCTCCAAGTTAGACAATTCGGTGACCTGAGTTGAAGCAACCTTCTCTGTATTTGCATCAACAATCTTCTTGATAGCGATTACTGAGAAAGCGAGAAGGGCAACGACAACTACTATAATGATTGAGATGATATTTCTTCTGGAAGTCCCTTTGCGTAGCTTGTAGGCTCCGTAAGCTTGGTTCTTGCCTTCGAAGATCAAGTCAACCCAATCGTTCGAAATCAAATCTATTTTTGACATAGCTTTTTTCTTTTAATAGTTTACACTGTTACTCCTTAATACCAGCCTTCTCAAGAAGGACTTTGTCTTCGGGTTTAACCTTGTCTATCACATATTTACCAATGCTGCAAATCTGCATTTCATCAAGAGCGTCGACCAAGTTATTGTATAGCGAATTATCGGTTGCTTTGATAATGACAGTCATCGTGGAGATATGTTGTCCATTAATCTCACCGGATTTAATCTTAGCAAGCTCCTTATCGTATTTCTCTTGTGGGAATTTGGAATCTTTCAACTTCTTCTCATCAAGTTTAGCTTTTGCTAACATTACCTGCTGGACGGGTTGAGTTCCGTCTTCGGTAACGTGTGTAATGAGTACTTTTCGGATTCCATCTTTTCCCCAAGTGGTCTTTTTCAAACATGAAGGATCGTCGTATTTCGGGATACCGGCAATGTAGTAAATTCCATTGTTACCCGTTACGTAAATCGTAATCGTGTAAGACTCTTTCGTTACAGATTTATTCTCGTCTGTCAGATTCTTATCGTTACTCGGCATACTCAACTCCATCGTCTGTGGCTTAGCCAACGACGTACAGAGCATAAAGAATGTGATCAGAAGCATCATCATGTCTACCATCGGCGTAAAGTCGACGCGGACATCCATCTTCTTTTGTTTGCTTTCTTTCTTTTTCATCCTTTAATCCTCCTGCTTTTTGTATGAAGTGATGAGATAGTAACGGTTCTCACTCATATCTTGAAGTTCAGACATCACCTTCTTTACCACTTTATAAGGAGTGTCTGCATCGGCTTTGATAGCAAGTTTGATATCTGGATTCACATCACGGGCTTGCTCAACCCACAATTGAAACTCACTCTTCTTGCCTTCGATACTGTCAGTGGGGATCCCTTGATTTTTGATTTCGTTTGCCATCTGACTCTCATCGAGATTCAAATAGGCCGAAAGTTTATCCATAGGAACACCCCACATTGGGTCTTTCTGAAACTTCTTGACTTGTGCGTTGTTCAATGACACCCCAAATTGGTTGGTCATATTGGAGAGTACATTAGCCATTTGCATCTGGTTGTCCATACTCATAAATATCTTGCCAGACTTGTCGACAAGGATATTCAGCACGTCTTTTTCTGGAACTTTGATCTCAGAAACCGAACCTGGCGTCACGACTTTCACTGGTTCATTCTTTACAAACGTTGACGTCAACATAAAGAATGTCAGCAAAAGAACCATCACGTCCGACATCGGTGTCATATCGATCCAGACCGATTGTTTCTTAACTTTTACTTTACCCATAGCGATAAAATTTTAGAGGGTTAGCAAAAATTAAGCTTCTTCTGCGTGATTGGCTTCGTATGTCTGAGCAATTGAATAACCAACCTCATCGAGGGCGTAGGTCAACTTATCAATCTTGTTGGTGAAGAAGTTATACGAAATAACTGCAAACCAAGATGTCAAGATACCGAATGCGGTGTTGATCAAGGCCTCAGAAATACCAGTTGATAGAGCGAGAGAGTCGCCACCACCACCGGCTGCCAATGCTGCGAATGACTTGATCATACCGGTTACTGTACCGAGAAGTCCTGTAAGTGTACCCAATGTTACAATAGTTGCAATGATAGGAAGATTCATCTGTAATGTCGGCATTTCAAGCTGGGTAGCTTCTTCGTGAGCTTGTTGAATCTTGGAAACCTTCTGCCCTTTTTTGATACCGGTCGTAGCTTCCATTTCCTTGTAAGCGTTCAGAGAAGCTGAAACAACATTTGCTACAGAACCTTTCTGTTTGTCACAGAGCTGCTGAGCTTTCGCAAAGTCGTTAGCGCTTACTGCTGCCTTGATGTTAGCCACAAACTTGGTCAGAGATCCCGTTCCGAAAGCGGTGCGGAGAGCTAACCAGCGCTCGATGGAAAGGGTGAGCACGCTGAGCAACAAAGTGTGGATGATAGGAACGACCATACCGCCTTTATAAATCGTACCTAACAAGTTCCCGTTCAACACGGCACCAGTTGGGTCGTTGTTAACGAAGTTTGCAGGATTACCCAGCAAGAATTTGAAGATACAAACTGCGACGATAAAGCAGAATACGATAATCCAGAAAGCTGCTCTAACTCCTTGGAAGCCCTGTGATTTCTTAACAGGGCTGGCTGTCTTTTGTGTTGTTGCCATAATTTAAAACTTTAATCTTTTAGTTGTTAATAAATTTAAGTTGTTAATGCCTTACTTGATTTAATGTTATTTTTGTGTCTATATATGTTCGCTATGTGGAATATTGACAGGGCAAAGATAATAATTTCGTGTTTAAGCGAATAGTAATTAAGGAGTTTTAACGGTGTCTTCCTCTATTTTTTATGAATATCCGTTATGCTCCTTGGGCATTCCACGCTGATTATCGTTATGCACCTGTTTTTTTGTTAAGTTCCGATAACGACATCGAATCTTGTTTGTTCGATTCTCATATTTTGTTTTGACTTTTATGAATATTCGTCTTGCAAAAGTAAGCAAATTATCTGTTATAACGAAAGAATCGTGTAATTATTTCACGAAAAACAACTAATTTGTAACAGATTGCGAACTCCATAGCACGTTTTTATCTTAATTATTGTAGGTGAAGACGATGTCCCATACGCTCTTGTTTAGTTTTAAGATATTTATAATCATAGGGATTTGGCTTGATTTCGATAGGTATATTCTCAATGATTTCCAATCCATAAGCCTCTAAACCTACTCGCTTGGTGGGGTTATTCGTAATCAGTCGCATCTTGTGTACATCAAGGTGTCGCAGCATCTGGGCTCCACAGCCATAATCGCGTTCATCAGGTTTGAAGCCAAGATGTACATTTGCTTCTACTGTGTCGTATCCTTCTTCTTGCAGTTTATAGGCAGCAATTTTATTCATCAGGCCGATTCCACGACCTTCCTGCTGCATATAAATCAGTACGCCTTTACCTTCTTTATCGATCATTTGCATCGCCTTATGAAGCTGTTCACCGCAATCGCAACGCATACTACCGAGGATGTCACCCGTAGCACACGATGAATGGACGCGTACCAATATCGGTTCGTCAGGTTTCCATTCGCCTTTCACAAGGGCCATATGCTCTATTCCCGTACTGGTTTGACGGAAAGGAATTAGCTTGAATGTACCATACTTTGTTGGCATATCCACTTTGTTACCCACTTCTATCAATGACTCCGTCTTTAATCTGTATGCTATCATATCTTTAATGGAAATGATTTTCAAGCTATATTGCTCGGCCATCTTTCTGAGTTGGGGTAAACGGGCCATCGTTCCGTCGTCATTCATTATCTCCATCAGAGCTCCGGCGGGATAGAGACCGGCCATCTTACAGAGGTCGATGGCAGCTTCTGTATGTCCGCTACGCCGTAACACGCCGTTGTCTTGTGCGTACAGAGGATTGATATGGCCCGGTCGGCCGAATGTGTGAGGAGTAGATGTTGGGTCGGCTAATGCCTTGATGGTTTCGGCACGGTCGTGAGCCGACACACCAGTGGTACACCCCTCTAATTTATCTACGGTAACAGTGAAAGGTGTTCCCAAGACAGATGTGTTGTCCATCACCTGATGTGGGAGGTCAAGTTCTTTGCAACGCGACAATGTTATGGGTGCACAGAGCACTCCACGGGCGTTTTTCAGCATAAAGTTTACCTTTTCCGGTGTTATCTTTTCAGCTGCAATAATTAGGTCTCCCTCGTTTTCGCGGTCTTCGTCATCGACAACGATGACGAATTTTCCTTCTTTGAAGTCTCTCACAGCTTCTTCTACGCTGTTCAGTTTGGGCTCTTCCATAGTGTTTCAGCTTAATATCCTTAATTATTATTTATTGTTTTTGAGTGACCGTTTGGTCACTGATTTCTTGAATTCTATTAATAATTTCACTGTTGGTCTGCATAATGATGCGGAGATCTCGCAACAGTCGTAGTCGAAAACGCCACATTCTAAGATAGAAAAAGATGCCGGTAGGCAGGAAAACGCCTCCTATGACGTTCATCCATTTACGCTCGAACGGTCGAGTATGGGCTTTGACTGCGAGTACAGGATAGGAGTTCAAGTCTTTGAGGATCTGCTTATCCTTGGTGTTGGAGAGGTCTTCAATCACTGTCTCTAATAACTGATTGATACGTTCTATTTCATGATCCGGTCGGTATTTGAAGAACACTTTGATAACGTTCGGTGCCGTTTTCAGGTTGTGTTCTTTTGAGTATATCCGTATTTTTTGCGTAATCTGTTGCAGTCGGACTGCATCTTCGGGATAAATGGGGTCGTTGATGATAACTTCTTTGCCGAAGAAATGCCGCTTCACACGCAGCCCGAACATTTGTCGGAAGAGGTCGCGGTAAAGGTCAAAATTGAATACCACCGAGTCATTATTGGCTTTGTAAGTTACAAAAATGGCAATAGGAATCAACACGCCCGGTGCCAATCCTTTACCGAACCATACTGCCCACATCCCTCCGCGGGCCATTCTGTATCCCGAGTTGTCCAAGATATAATAGACGATAAACACCAAAACAGAGATGATGACGGGAACGCCCAAGCCGCCTTTTCGGATGATTGCACCTAATGGGGCACCGATAAAGAAAAATATCAAACACGAAAGCGCTACCGTAAATTTATTGATCGTCTCGATCTGATGCTGTCGGATGATATAGTCTCCGTCGTCGGTGATCATACTTTTATATTCAAGATCTTTCACTGCTGCTTGTACTTGAGCAAGTGCCTGATTTACAGTTTCCTGTCGTTTGTCCATAGACTGTTTGTTGAACAGGGAGTCATAATTGAATGTTTGGGCTCCGGCCATCCTGATAGCTCGTACGGAATCGGCTTTGGATATACTGTCTGTACGATAAAGGGAGAGCTTAGCATCTCGATAATACGCCCGTCCGATACTGTCGTATTCGTGATTCAAGGAGTCTATGTCTTGGCGAATCTGTGTCAAGCTCTTGGCTCTAGCATTATTGGAAAGCGATGTGGCGTCCGTCAGATTGAAGTCTCCGTCAAAGTTATCCACGATTTGTTTCGTGATAAACGACTCTCTTCTGTAAGGTACTGAAGCCGTATTGCCCAGTTCGCTGGCTTGCATATTTTCAAACCACTCACCGCTCCAAAGCGTCATAATCAAGTGTTTCTTTTCGGCCGTAGATTGTAACATCCCCGAGTCTGCAAGTATGATGGTTGCATCTTCATAGCTGTCCGACATTTTATAAACCATCACACCGTATAGTTTTCCTGTATTGACGTCTTTCTTCTGCACATAGATATTAGTACCGCTGATGCCGTCATAGAAGATGCCTTCGGGTATTTCTACCTCAGGACTTTTCTGTTTGATGGAGATCAACAGTTGAGCGATCTTCATATTGGCCTCTGGCCCGATGTTGTTTTGGAAATAAAATGACCCGAAACAGATGAAAGTCGATATGAGAATCAGTGATCTGAACGCCTGCATCAGCGATGTGCCAGAGGCTTTGATAGCTGTAAGCTCCGAGCTTTCGCCTAAGTTTCCGAATGTGATCAATGACGAAAGAAGAATTGCTAACGGTAATGCTTGTGGCACGAGCATCAGCCCCATATACCAAAAGAATTGTGCCATAATCTCCATTGACAGCCCTTTACCAATCAGTTTGTCGATATACATCCACAGAAACTGCATCATCAGCACAAACTGACAGATGAAGAAAGTGCCCACGAAGAGGAGTGCGAATTGGCGTGCAATGAATATATCTAACTTCTTTATACGAAACATTACCATTCAGAATTGATGAATCCGTTGCTGGGATCGGTCTGCAAATTTAGTATAAAAAAATCAGAAACATCCCGATTTTTTGTTTTTTATTATTTGATACGGGGCTGACTGTCTGACGGCTGGATACTTTCTCGCTTTCTCTTACAATCCGCAGGTGCGGTGTAAGCGATCTAAATTATCTTCCCAAAGTCCTTCAAGGAAATCTACATCTTCGATTTCGGCGTGGTCCGTAATGATGAGAATGTGGTCATTAGTCAGTTCGCCGCGTTCTATTCGCAGTTCAACAAAAGTGTTCCTATCCTCTTCGCTGTCCCAATGAAACCTGAAATGACTGTTCTTAACAGTTTCGCCGATGGTGGCAGTCTTTGTTTCGTGATGGCTCCACGACTTTCCCCAGGTGAAGATCAGTTTATTTTCGTCTTGGCTCACCTCGTCGGCCAACCATTTGGAAAGCCCTGCTGGTGTACTGATAATATTCCAAATAATCGGCAGAGAATTCGATTTCAACTCTCTTTCAATGCGTATTGTCTGCTTGTTCATAAGTGGTTAGGCAGATATTATATCGAACTACCGGTTACAAAAGTAGTTGTTTTTTTGAAGAACTCGGCAAAAAGCCCATTATTTTTTTTGTTATTTAAAAACTTTGTCTTACCTTTGCACCCGCTAATAAGGCGACAATGGCGGGATAGCTCAGCTGGTTAGAGCGTCGGATTCATAATCCGGAGGTCGTGGGTTCGGGTCCCACCCCCGCTACAAAAATGATAAAGGACTTGCGAAGAGATTCGTAAGTCCTTTCTTTTTGTACTCCAAATAGGAGACTATTTATCGATTGGTCATTGAGAATTGGCCATTGATCATTTTGATTGCATTTCAGACAGGGGTCCGACCTTTTTAAATTCAGGAATAGGGGTACTGTGGACAGGAATGGAATTTACTTCAAACGGAAAATGGAAAAGAATATAAGAAATAAACAAATTGTATTGACCGAATTTTACCTTTCTTTCTCTTAAAACAAGAGAGGGCGGCGAAACACGTTTTAATTAACCGTTAATCGCGTTGCGAAAAGCTGTTAGACAGCGTGCGTTTAACTGTTAATTACACGGTATTTAATGGTTAATTACAATAACTTTTATATATGTCTGATTCTCAACTAAATACAATTATATTTTTCCTCCTTTCTCCTTTTGAAAAAGATCTAAGGTGAAACTTTTCCTCTTTTACTTTTTCTAAGCACAAATGTGACCATTTTCTGCTTAAAGAATGATTTGGTATAGAGTTTGTTTTTAGCATAAACGGAGACATTATTCAATAATTTAAACATAGCAATTATGGACAACAAGATTGAGAAAAAGACCGTTTTGGTACCCAACAATGTGATAGATTATGCCGAGGGCGGTATCGTGAGTAAAGAATTTATACACTCAAATGCAGGTAGTGTGACGCTGTTCGCTTTTGACAAAGGGCAGCGGTTGAGCGAACATACGGCACCTTATGATGCCGTGCTGAACATTATCGACGGTGTGGCGGAGATTATGATAGAAGATGAACTCTATCACCCGAAAACCGGTGAAATGATTATCATCCCTGCCGGTGCACGTCACGCGGTGAATGCCAATGAACGTTTCAAAATGGCGATAACGATGATTCGAGGGTAGGGATGATGATAGTTGAGGATGAATGATTGCGAATTGATAATTGCGAAAGAATCATTCATTTGTTGATTGTTCGCGGGTTGATAAGTGATTGGGTATAAAACTGCTTAAATCTTATCAACTCGTTAGCTGAAAGAACTCACAACCTGTCACTGATCAGTTTCTGTCTGAACTTAAAACTTACCAACTCACTAACCTAAAATTCACTTGCCGCACTCCGGACACAGCCCTTTGACAATGTAATTGATGGTTGTCATCCGATAGCCCGGGGGCAAATCGATGGCAGGAATGGGCGTGTCTTCTAAACAAAATGTACGATGACAGCGTTCACAAAAGAAGTGAACGTGTACGTCTTCATCGTTTTGGCGACTGTGACTGCGACACAATTCATATCTCACTCCATCGCTTCCGTCCTCGATTACGTGTACGAAGTGGTGCTCTTTAAACGTGGTTAGCGCCCGGAATATATTCGATTTATCGATCGTCAGGATACTTTCTTCCAATTCGGTCATCGACATCGGTCGGTCGGCCGAGGCCAGAGCTCGTGCGATAACAATTCTGTTGGCCGTGGGTTTGATACCGTGTTCGATCAACCATTTCGTGCATTTCTCGTTGTTCATACGTCTGTTCTCTTTCGTTTTAACAACAGATGCAAATGTAATCGTTTTTTTTCGATTGAGCAAGTAATGGGTGTTCGAAGACACGAAAATTATTAGTCGTAGGTAGGAGAATACGTTATTGAGACTCCGAAACGATTATTTACAATCCAGTTGCTTGTTTTTCAACGGGAATTTTATATATTTGCGGTATGAAAAAGAAAGTTACATTAAATCAATTCATAGGTGCAAAGACTTACTTGGAGATTCGTAAATACTTGCTGGATTTATCTAAACTGACATTCGGCGGTATTATTCTATCAGGTATAATGGGGGGAATGACAGATACGTTAACGCTTATATTAATGGCATGTAACCGTCCTTGGGATATCGATAATGGTTTTTAGTTTTTTCATCTGGTGTAGTATTTATAAAGATCGGGCACCTTATTTCGACTCGGAATAGTTTTCTCGTTTTTAGACTATACCTTATTTATATGTTCCTCTGAATGTCGTTACTTAACCGAAAATATCCGTTGCCGATGCGAGTACCAGATTTCAGCTGGTATATTACAGCCGGAATTGTCATCTTTTTGATGCTTTACCTGTTGCAACCGTTCGGTTTCAGCCAGTTCAGAGGCAATAAATTCCTTGTCGCGTTGGGTTTCGGCGTCATCACGTCCATTTGCAACGGTGTGTTTTCTTATCTGTTTTTCGGTGTCATTTTGAGGAAAATAACCAAGGTAACGGTGCTGATTTTCGGATTGTTCAGCATTGCGTTGATGCTCCTGATTGCCTTAGCCAACTCCTTTTATGCCGCTTATGTCTTTCACGTGTCACTCAGTTGGCAGCTCGTTTTCATCTTTCTTTATTGGGGACTCATCGTGGGAGTCGTGATGACTGTCATCTCAATGTCCATCCAATACAATCGTTTCCTACGTACAAAATTGAATCTTTTGCTTGAAAAGACAGATGAGTCGCAGCGAGGGATTGCTATTCTTATCCACGATCAGGCTGTTCGCGGTTCTCATATAAGTATTCTCATCAACGACTTTTTATATGCCGAAGCACGCAAAAACAATGTTTCCGTCTGCTATCAAGAGGCCGGGCTGGTGGTGAAACGCGAGATTCGAGCCACGCTCTCGGGGCTTTTGGCCGAACTTCCATATCCGAATATTTTTCAATGTCACCGTTCTTTTGTGGTCAATGTCAACAATATCACATCGGCGAAAGGTAATTCCAACGGTTACCAATTGCGTTTGGGCAATTGCGAAGATGTCATACCCGTTTCGCGAACGTTTGTCAGGGGCTTGAAGAGTTTTATTGGTTAGCTATTCGTCACGAGGTTTAGCGGCCCACATTCATTCTTAGTTCTTCGTCCTGTTTGTTAGTTGTGTGTCCCTGATATTTGGCGAGTTACAGATTGTTTCATACTTTTGCTCTCGAACAAATGAAATAAAACGGCGTATGAAACGATTTTTGCTATATCTTATCTTATTATCGGTTGCCACGCAACTGATGGCCGGGCGTCTTATTTCCGGCATTGTCGTCGACGGTCACCGCGAACCGATCGTAGGTGCAAATGTCTTTGTCTACGGAACAATCGACGGTTGTGCTACCGACAGTTTGGGACGATTTGGTTTTCGGACAGACCGTGACGGCACCGTAATCGTGATGGTAACGTTTCTCGGTTATGAAGATAAGAAGATTTCAGTAACGGCAGAACGATCGACGGGGCTGCGTATCATACTGTATGAAAAGACGGCGACGATTGATGAAGTAGTGGTTTCGGCGAGCAGTTATAACTTCGGAACGGGCGACAATGTGGGTAAGCTGGGTGCATTGGATGTCGTGATGCAGGGCAGTTCCAATGGTGATATTTATGCCGCTTTGCAGTCGCTGCCTGGTACACAGCGGGTCGGAGAGAGTGGAAGACTGTATGTTCGAGGAGGCGAAAGCAGTGAGAGCCAGACGTATATCAATGGTATGCACGTGCTGAATCCGTATGCGACGAACGCCGGCAACTCGCCGGTCCGCGGCCGATTCTCTCCTTTCCTCTTTAAAGGTATCAGTTTCTCGCTCGGCGGTTACGGCGGAGAGTACGGTCAGGCACTGTCATCCGTGCTGCCGATGGAAACTACCGATGTTGCGACGGGCGATAAGTTGGGATTCAGCGTGGCGCCGATCGAACTCAATTTCGGCGGAACCAAAGCCTTCCGGAGTAGTTCCTGGTCTTTCAACAGTCTGTATGACGATATGGGGTTATATAATGCCGTGTTTCCGAGCAGCGTCTCCTGGAAACGGCCTTACCGTCGGTTGTCGGGCGAAACACAGTATAAAGCCGAGCTTTCGCCGTCAAACGTACTCAAAACTTACGTCGGCTACGATCTGACCAACGTGGGACAACATCTCGCGGAGCGCGATCTGAGTCTGCGGGAACATAACATTTATATCAATACCGTTTACAAAGTTGCACTCGGTCGGGGCTGTTCCGTGTTTGCAGGTGCGGCCAATTCGTTGGTCTTCAACCGCATCAACGGTGCCCGGAAAGCCGGGGACATTTATGAACACGACCAAAACGAGGTGCATCTTAAAGCTACATTCAGCAAGACTTTCGGCAATTCATTCAGGCTTTTGACGGGAACAGAGGCCTATATCCGTCGTTTCCGCATTCTGTATCGGGATTCCTTGCAGAACAGTAGCGAACGTATTTCTCATTATCAGATTATTTCTATATTCGCAGAAGGGCAGTTGAGACTTGCCCGGAATTGGTTCGTCAATCTCTCGGAACGGACGGAATATTTCACCTGCGACCGTCGATGGAGATGGATGCCGCGCTTGTCTGTCAATTATATTACCCGCCGCGGACTCCATTTTGCATTGATGTACGGTCGTTATTGTCAGTCGGCCGATGACGAATATATCCTCCGCAGCGGTAAGAAACTGGGGCAGTCCGTGGCCGATCATTTCATTGCAAGTCTGCAATGGCGTACAGATAAGACCATCATTCGTGTTGAACCTTATTATAAAAGGTACAGACATCTGCCCCTGTCGACGGCCGATGGTTATGCTGCCGACGGTCACGGAATGAGTCGCGGCATCGACTTTTTCCTCGAAGATATGTCTGTTCTGCCTCAGCTTCGTACGATGTTGTCTTATTCCTACAATGATTCCCGTCGCCGGTATTTAAATTATCTCACATCGGTTTGTCCTCATTATGCCACCCGACACAATCTCAGTATCTCGGCAACCTATGGAATCGATAGGCTGAAAACCTATATCGGTGTGAGCGAGAACATCACAAGCGGCCGGCTATATACCGATCCGCGACTTCCGGGGGCAATGAATGCCCGCACCAAACCTTATCAGAGCCTGGGCATTAACGCCTCGGTACTGGTCAGTCCGAAGGTCATCGTCTATGCGTCTGTCATTAATTTGCTGAACTACAAGAATGTTTTCGGTTACACTTATTCAGCCGATGGCACTCGTCGCGAGCCCGTAACAATCGCCTATAACAGGATGTTTTTCATCGGAATTTTCGTTTCACTAAAACATACTAAAGCTTATGAAATCGCTAATTTTTAATCTTTTCGTGTTCGCATTCGCCTTAACGGCAAGTCCGGTTAGCGCCCAATCCACAGCAGAGATGAATCGGTTGCTGGGCAGTTCGCTGCAAAAGATTCGGCCGAATGACATTCAATCAGTCACGCAAGGCATCTCCGAGCTGAAGCGTATTGCCACAATCTATCCCGAACAATGGCTTCCTATTTACTATCAGGCCCTATTCGCAATTCAATATGCTATACAGCGGCCCGATGACAAGGCATCTGCGGCCCTGTTGATAGATGCGAAACAGAACATAGACAAGGCAGAACATCTTGCCGGAGCAGACCTCTCGGAAGTCTACACACTGTCAGGCTTTTATGACACGGCACTGATTGTGCAGAATCCGTCTGTTAACGGAATGCGCTATTACAGTGATGCGATCGGCAATTATCAACGAGCCATCCACCAAAATGTAGCCAATCCCCGTCCCCGACTACTGCTTTACCTCTTCAATGAGCAGATGAACAAGTTTACGGGAGGAACGAATTTTAACGCTGAAAAAGATTTGCAGAAAATCAAATCCTTGTTTGACAAGGAACAAAAGACAGATTTTGAGCCATCGTGGGGTAAGGATCTTATTCCCAAATAGAATGTAATGAAAAAATGGGAGACTATTCTTTTGTTTCTCACCAAGCAATAAAAGATGATAGAATCAACTCTTGCCATCTTGTCATAAAAGGCGAATGAAATAAAAGTAATTATTTTATTGGAAGGTAAAGAAATTATTATTATATTTGCAACGTTTAATCTTGGAATTTCAATATGAGAACTTTGATTCTTTTCTTGGCGTTTTGTTGGGGAACGACGATATGCTTAGCCGAAGAGAAAACTGATGAATTACGGATTGACGGTGCTTCTACCGATCGATTTGTAACAGAAATTTCTTATGATGGAGACAAGATTACATTATCCTGGAATGATAAAACCGTTGTGAGCGATTGGATGGCAAGGGCTATCGCGAACTTGATTTCAGGTATAGATTTGGACAAAGTTAAGATTAGGTCGATATGTGGCTTGCACGGTAAGGTGCTTAATGTTGAAGGAACAAGCCCCGGACAATTACTGTGCGTGTATGACATACAAGGTAAGGTTACGCAGAGTATCTTGGTTAACTCTGTATCTTGCCAGTTGGATATCAGTAATCTGAATACGGGAATCTATCTGTTGAAAGCCGGTTATGAGATCATTAAGTTTGTAAAGAAGTAGATCTTATTTTATGAAAGGATGAGATATTACCTGTAAAGAACAGATAATAAAAATGTCAGGAACTTTTTTCTTCTTTAAAGTCGATATATTCTCCTTCGTTTTTTGAGAATATTTTACGGCTGGTTCCGTTTTGTGTACGATTGTCTATGATGATTTCTCCGTTGGCGGTGTGGGTTTGTTTGGGACGCCGTTGGCCCTTGGATGAGCCGCCGAATTGAGCGCGGAAGTTGTGTGCAGCATTCTTCACGCGGGTATAAATGATGTAAATTGCAATACCGACGATGATACCGGCAGTAAGGATCATTATCAAAATGAAATGGAGAAGAGTTACCATCAATTCGGTTTTAATGTTCTTGAGGTGCGTGGTCGACGGTCGGTTGTTTCCGATTTACGTATAGGGAAATTAGCAGATAACAAATGATGATCAAAGCAAAGGCTGTAATGTAAAATAGTATTAATAATAGTACAGACAATAAAATGAAGCTGTAACGCACCTCATTACCTTTCCATCCCCAGTGCTTGAACTTTAATGCGAACATCGGAATCTCTGAAACCATCAGCCAGCTACTGATACACACGAGGATAAGGAGCAAAGGAAGTCCCCAGCGGTTTGCCTCAAACAGATCGGCTTCTCCTACGATTAAAGCCCCCCAAAAGAGTGCATTGGCTGGTGTGGGAAGGCCGATGAATGAGGTGGTTTGCCGTGTGTCGAGATTGAATTTGGCTAAACGCAGTGCCGAGAATGCCGCCATCACAAAAGCAAAAAACGGCAGAATCTTGGACAGTGGTTCTAATAATGCCGGATAATCAAGCACACACAATTCTGAAAAAACAATTGTTGCAGGAGCCACCCCGAATGTAACGACGTCGGCAAGTGAGTCGAGTTCTTTGCCAATGGGTGACGAAACGCCCAGCAGTCGGGCGCTCATTCCGTCGAAAAAGTCGAATATTGCGCCAATGACAATCAGCAAGAGAGCAGTCTTCGGATTGCTTCCAAAAGCGAATGCAGTAGCTACGCAGCCTGAAATTAGGTTGCAGCACGTGAGCGAATTGGGAATATGCCTCTTGATCATTGCAGTTTTGCGATTACGGTTTGGTCGCCGACAGTGCTCTGTCCCATCTTGACACATATCTGGGTTCCAAGTGGAAGGAAGACGTCTACACGCGAACCGAGTTTGATAAAGCCTAAATGCTCGTCAATGAAACATTCTTCGCCTTCCTTGGCATAGGTTACGATGCGGCGTGCTACGGCTCCAGCGATCTGTCGACAGAGAATATCCACACCGTCGGGAGTAGTGATCATTATGTCTGCGTGTTCATTTTCTTCACTGGCTTTGGGTAACCACGCTTTATGATAGTTACCGTTCTGATGGTGAACGAATTTGACTCGACCGTCAACAGGAAACCAGTTGGCGTGTACATTGAAGAGACTCATAAAAATAGATACCATCACCCGTTTGTCGTGGAAGTATGTGTTTTCTTCTACTTCTTCAATAACCACGACCTTACCGTCGGCCGGAGCTACGACGATCTTATCGGTTTCATCTTCACTGAAATATCTGATGGGGCACTGATAAAAGTTTACGACGATGGCATAGGCCGCTCCCAATACCACGAGACATACGCCGAAAGGAATCTTCGAGTCGAAAACGAACCATGAAAGGGCGGCAATGACAGCGACAGCAATGCCTCCGTAAAGGAGTGTTGACGTGCCTTCGCGATGGATTCGTATCTTTTTCAGCTTCTTGATTTTATTGCCCATAGTAGCGTCTATGTGTAAAACTGTCTGCAAAGATAGTTTTTTTTTGTCGATTCTACAAATTTTTGCCTTCTTTCTTTTGGTCATTTCGGCTTTAAGCAGTAACTTTACAGCTCGATTTTAATCAGGATTTAGAGAGATGGAAGACTTTGTACATCTGCACGTTCATACTTATTATTCGATCTTAGACGGCCAATCGAGTATTCCTCGGTTGGTAGACAAGGCCGTGAATAACGGTATGCGAGGTATGGCGATTACAGATCACGGCGATATGTTCGGCATTAAAGAGTTTTTTGACTATTGTAATAAGGTTAATGGCAAACGACGAGAGGAGGGGAAAGAGCTTTTCAAGCCAATCTTCGGATGTGAAATGTATGTGGCTCGTCACCGTAAAATCGACAAGGTGAAAGAGAATGGCGATATGAGCGGTTATCATCTAATCGTGCTTGCCAAGAACTATCAAGGATATAAAAACCTCATTAAACTCGTCTCGCGTTCGTGGGTAGATGGCTATTATATGCGTCCTCGTACCGATCGTGAAGATCTTGAACGATATCACGAAGGACTTATCGTGTGCTCGGCTTGTATTGCGGGAGAGGTGCCGCGAAAGATTATCAAGGATGATATTGAGGGCGCGCGCGAAGCTATAGAGTGGTATCATCGTGTATTCGGAGAGGATTATTATTTAGAACTTCAGCGTCACGAGGTGAAAGATCCGCACCTCATTGCTAATCGAGAAGCCTTTCCGATGCAGCAGAAAGCTAATCGGGTGATGATTGAATTTGCGCAAGAGTATGGTATAAAACTGGTTTGTACTAATGACGCTCACTTCGTAGATAAAGAGAATGCAGAAGCTCATGACCACTTGTTGTGTATCTCTACGGGTAAGGATCTTGATGACCCGAATCGTATGAGATACTCAAAGCAGGAGTGGTTTAAAACTCGTGAGGAAATGAACGAAGTTTTCTCGGATATTCCCGAAGTGATGGCCAATACGTTGGAGATATTAAATAAGGTAGAGGTTTATGACATTGAACACGGGCCGATAATGCCTTTCTTCCCCATTCCGGAAACTTTCGGTACCGAAGAAGAGTGGCGGAAGCGATTCACTCCGCAGCAGCTCTTCGACGAATTTACCAGTGATGAGAACGGTGAGAACCAATTACCTCGTGAGGAAGGAGAGGAGAAAATAGAGAAATTAGGTGGAATCGATAAACTTTATCGTATTAAGTTCGAAGCCGATTACTTGTCTGAGCTGGCTTATCAAGGTGCTCGGAAATGTTACGGAGAGACTCTTACGGATGAAGTTAAGGAACGAATCAACTTTGAATTGCACATTATGAAGACGATGGGATTTCCCGGTTACTTCCTTATTGTGCAAGATTTCATCAACTCAGCACGTGATCATCTTGATGTAATGGTAGGTCCTGGACGTGGTTCTGCGGCTGGATCAGTGGTCGCTTACTGCTTAGGTATTACTAAGATTGACCCGATTAAATATGATCTTCTGTTTGAGCGATTCCTCAATCCGGATCGAATTTCATTGCCGGATATCGATACTGACTTCGATGATGACGGTCGGGGGCGAGTTTTAGAGTGGGTAGAAAACAAGTATGGACACGATAATTGTGCCCACATTATCACTTTCGGAACGATGGCAACGAAGAATTCCATTAAGGATGTAGCTCGTGTTGAGAAGTTGCCTTTGGATGTAGCAAACCATCTTTGCAAGGTAATTCCCGACAAACTCCCCGATGGATTGAAAATGAATTTGCCCAATGCAATCAAAAGTATACCGGAACTTCGAGAGGCGGAAGCCAGCAATGACACCCGACTTCGCAATACAATGACTTATGCCAAGATGTTGGAGGGAACGGTGAGAGGGACGGGAATACACGCCTGTGGATTCATTATCTGTCGTGATCCTATCAGCGACTGGGTACCGGTGTCGGTTGCTGAAGATAAGTCCGATCCCGGACACAAACTTCATTGTACGCAATACGATGGACATGTCATCGAGTCTACGGGGTTGATCAAGATGGACTTTCTCGGTCTGAAAACCTTATCGATCCTGAAAGAAGCTGTTGAGAATGTCAAGATCAGTACCGGAATAGAGGTAGATCTTGATAAAATTCCTATGGACGATCCCCTTACCTACCAATTATATTGTGAAGGTCGTACCATCGGAACATTCCAATTCGAATCTGCCGGAATGCAAAAGTATCTGCGAGAATTGCATCCTACGGTCTTTGAAGATCTCATTGCGATGAATGCACTCTATCGACCGGGGCCTATGGATTATATTCCCGACTTCATTGCTCGTAAGCGAGATCCGGCTAAAATAGCCTATGATATACCGTGTATGGAGAAATATCTTAAAGACACTTACGGTATTACCGTTTATCAGGAGCAAGTGATGCTCCTCTCACGGCAGCTTGCCGGTTTCACGAGAGGTGAGAGCGATGCTCTCCGAAAGGCTATGGGAAAGAAGAAAAAGGCTATAGTCGATGCGATGAAACCTAAATTTATCGAGGGCGGGAAGCGTAACGGACATAGTCCGCAAGTGTTAGAGAAGATTTGGGCAGACTGGGAGAAGTTTGCATCTTATGCTTTCAACAAGAGTCACGCCACGTGTTATTCGTGGGTAGCTTATCAAACCGCCTATCTCAAAGCACATTATCCGGCAGAATATATGGCTGCGGTGATGAGCCGAAATTTGGCTAATATTGCTGAGATCACCAAGCTGATGGACGAGTGCCGGGCAATGGGTATCGAATGTCTCGGCCCTGATGTCAATGAGAGTCGGCAGAAATTCAGTGTCAATTCGCACGGGGCCATCCGTTTTGGGTTAGCTGCTGTTAAAGGAATGGGGGATGCCGCAGCGCAAGCGATCATTGATGAAAGAGAAAAAAATGGGGCTTATAAAAGTGTGTTCGACCTTGCGGAGCGTGTCAATCTCAGTGCGGTCAATCGCAAGGCGTTTGAAAGTTTGGCGCTCAGTGGCGGCTTCGACAGTTTCAAGATAGAACGACAAAATTACTTCGGAACGAATGCGAAAGGTGACATCTTCCTCGATTCGCTCATCCGTTACGGACAGTTGTATCAGCAAGAGCAGGTCCAAGCACAGAACTCTCTGTTCGGGTCGACCGACGCCATAGAGATAGCTACGCCGCAAGTACCGCAAGTCGATCCTTGGAGTACAATCGAAACGCTGAATCGCGAACGTGATCTCGTGGGGATCTATTTGTCGGCCCATCCGTTAGATGAATTCGGTATCGTTCTTAGAGCGATGTGCAACACACATTGCATAGAGTTAGATGACAAAGTGTCATTGTCAAAAAAAGACCAGATTGTTATCGGAGGTATTGTAACCGGTACCAAATCTAAGTTTACTAAGAACGGAAAGCCGTGTGGGTTTGTTACCATTGAAGATTTCGAAGGCTCCGGAGAACTTGCATTCTTTGGTGAAGAATGGGGACGATGGAAGGGTATGCTTGTCGAGGGTAGTACTGTTTTTATCACTGCGAAATGTGTACAAAAATATCGGGACAGCAATTACTATGATCTCAAAATAGCTGATATACAGTATCTCCAAACAATTAAAGACCAGCGAATCGAGAAGTTTACAATCACGATGGATAGTACGTCTATTGATGAAACTGTGGTGAATGATATTTCGACAATGCTTCGCAATAGTCCTGGAAGTACGCAATTGTATTTCCAAATAAACGATGTGACGAGCAATAGTTATGTTCTATTACGCTCGAAAATGGGGCCTATCAGTTTGAAACACAAGTTTATGGCTTATATCGAAGCTAATCCCGAGATGTCTTATTACGTCAACTGATATGTCAGCGTTATAGGATCATATTTAATGGCATAATCCTTGCTGTTATATGGATAATTAGTTACTTTTGCAAAGAATATTAATCATTATAAGGAAAGAAGCAATGGAAGTAAAGATTACAACTGAAAATTTCGAGAGTTACAGGACAGGCGATAAGCCATTAGTAGTGGATTTGTGGGCAACTTGGTGCGGACCGTGCCGTATGGTGGGGCCGATCATCTCTGAATTAGCTAATGATTACGATGGGAAAATCGTTGTCGGTAAGTGCGATGTTGAAGAGAATGATGAAGTTGCAGCACAGTTCGGCGTGCGGAATATTCCTACTATTTTGTTCTTTAAGGGCGGCGAATTGGTTGATAAATTTGTAGGCGCTACCAGCAAGGATGTTCTTGATGAGAAGTTCAAGGCTCTGTTGTAAGTCGATACAGACCAATATAGCAAAAAAGGCACTGATATATCATTGTATATCGGTGCCTTTTAAAATATAATTTATTTTGATAAAAGCGATATAAGTAAAAACATAAATACGCCAATTCGAGATAAGAAAGTAACTGAAAAGCGACTCTATCATTTATCTGCGAATGGAAAGAGAAGATTTTTTTTGTGAGAAAGCGGCGTAATCCATCAGAAAATAAAGAAAAAGAAATATTCTCAAGACGACAAGGAAGCATTAATAAATAAGATATATTCTCTCTTTCTATCGTAAAATGCAAATAAATATAAACGAATTTCTTCTTTCCATTGGGAAGTGTAAATAAACATAGATAAACTTCTTCTTTCCATTTAGGAAGTGTGAATATATTTGAATTTATCTGCTGTTTCCAATGGAATCAGAAGAAAAATAAAGATTTATGAACAATTCCAGATGGGAATAGAGATAAAAAGTATTTTTCGATAGGTTTCCGCAGATTGAGAATCGAAAAACGAAAAAGTTTGTTCCGCCGACAGAAAAACAACTTTCTTATCCCGAACTGGGGTATAAATGTGTTTCTTATACTTGACAATCAATTAAATATCAGCCGAAATGTAGTAAGTCGGGCTGTTTTATCGGAGAGAAGAAGGATAGACCCGTTACTGATGCGCATAATTTGGCGGGAAACGGAAAGGCCGATGCCACTGCCTTGGGGCTTGGTTGTGAAAAACGGGATGAAGATATGTGAGGCAATCTCATCGGGAATCAAAGGTCCGTTATTGGTTATGTCAATGACTACGGATTCTTGAGCATTGCTATAAGCACGAAGGGTGATACGTCCGTTTTCGCCGACAGCTTCTGTTGCATTTTTCAAGATATTGCTTACTACTCGACTGATCAGTCCTTCATCAGCATAGACCAGTAAGTCTTGCGGTTGAACATCGATGCAGATTTTGCAATCGGTTTTCGATAAAGGCCGGATGAGTTCGGTCATACGTTCTAAGAATGTTCTGACATAAAACAGTTTAGGTGTGGGGGTGGGCATACGGGTGAATTTGCGATAATTCTCTACAAATTGGACGAGTTCTTTGCTTGTGCGATTGATTACCTGTAATCTGCTGTGCTGTTCGCCCAAGGAGTTTTTCAGAAGCGTATCACTGAGTGAGATGATCGGTGTGACGGTATTCATAATTTCGTGAGTGAGCACGCGTATAAGTTTCACCCAACTGTCTATTTCTTGGTTAGCTAATTCACCTTTGATGTCACTGAAGCTGATAATGCGTACACGTTTGTTTTTTAATACAGTGTGTGTTTCACGTGTGGAAAACCCTTTCATCTTTTCTTTGATTCGGTTGATATGCGTCACGGATTCCATTTGCAATAAATCGTGGGCGGCTTGATTGCTGCGAAGTACAAGGCCCCGCTCTTCGTCAATAACCAAGATACCCGTATCTACCGAGTTGAGAATCAGTTCGAAATATTTCTCGCGAGCTATTTGTTCATCGCGTGCGTGTTGTAAAATTGTCTTAATGTGATTGAGCGATGTGTTCAGAACGCGCTCGTAACCATGCTGTTCATTTTCGGGAAAACGGAAAGTATAATCTCCGTTGTCTAATGCCTCGAAAATGAATGTCACCTTACGGATGGTACGATGGTATTTCCTGGCGAGCCGTATATAAGCAATGATAAGTGCGATCAACGAAAACAATAATATATAAGTCATATATCGTTTGTTACAGTCCGTATCTTTTAATTTTGTTGTACAGTGTTTGCCGGGAGATTCCTAGTTGGAATGCTACTTGTGAGAGGTTTCCTTCACAGTCGCGTATCGTTTTTTCAATCAGTCGCTGCTCCATCTCGTCCAAAGTCTGTATCTCGCCCAATGGTTTTTCTTTTCGGTTTATAACCTCATCAATATCGTTCTCTTGGATGACCTGTCCATTACTCAGAATAACAGCTTTCTCAATAGCGTGTTGTAATTCTCGGATGTTGCCATACCACGACAGGCTGTGGATTTTATTTTCAGTCATAGGGGCGAATGTCATTTCGCCCTTATTGTACAAATCAGCATAACGCTTGAGAAACATTTCAGCTAAAGGAATGACGTCTTCCCGCCGTTCGCGCAGTGGTGGGAGATGCAGATGAATTGTATTGATGCGATAGAGTAGGTCCTCACGAAATTCACCGTGATCAACCATCTGCTGTAAGTTACGATTGGTTGCACAGAGCAATCGTACGTTGATCGGAATCTGTTCGCTTCCACCTACTCTTACAATACTTCGATGCTGTAAGGCTGTGAGTAGTTTTGCTTGTGAACCATAACTAAGATTACCGATTTCATCTAAAAATAAGGTACTACCCTCTGCCTGTTCAAATTTCCCAATCTTATTTGCCTTGGCATCTGTGAAAGCTCCTTTTACGTGTCCGAACAGTTCACTTTCAAATAATGTCTCCGTGATCGTACCCATATCAATGGGCATCATTTTCTTACCGGCACGATGCGACAGTTGATGAATCTCGTTTGCTAATACCTCCTTACCTGTACCATTCTCGCCCGTAATGAGGATGTTGGCATCGGTGGCTGCTACTTTCTCCACGATTAGCCTGAGACGCCGCATTGCTGTTGATTCGCCCCAAAACATCTCATGCTCGGCGTGCCTTTCGTTTATATGCTCTTTCTTTGTCTTACGATAAGCGTCTGTGAGTGTTTTCGTTAGTTTATCATTGTCAAAAGGTTTTACAATAAAATCGGTTGCACCTTCTTTGATACCTGTTACGGCCAGTTCGATATCAGCGTAGGCTGTGAAAAGTACCACTTGTGTAGCTGGTCTTGTCTGCTTGATTTTGCGTAACCAATAGAGCCCTTCATTGCCGTTGTTGATACTGCTACGGAAATTCATATCAAGCAATACTACATCAGGTTGCTCTTCGTGTAGTTTCGTGAGAATATTGTCAGGATTGGCAATTGTGACGATACGCGCAAACACATTTTCGAGAAGTATCTTCACTGTTGTGAGGATATTCCGATTATCATCTACGATTAGTAGAGTTCCTTGCTTCTTCATAGTGCAAAAGTAATCTTTTTTCTGATATTCTTTTAAATCTGTACCATATTATCATCAGGAAGCATATAAAATTTATCTTTCCGATACCGAGAGGATGAGAAATTATGGTAAAAATATTACCTTATTTAGTGCGAGTTCGGGATAAGCATTTTCTTAGATGACACATCGTCCGTCTTATTCCACGATTGAGGTAAAAGCATCGTCTAAATTTGTCTGTTATGCCCATTCCTCACTCGTAGATACAAGTTTATCCCGAATTGGCGATATCTAAGATTGATTAGAAAAAATATACTGGGAGAATGGAGAACAACAATTGTATATATCTGTCAAAGAATTAGGCAATGATGTCAAATATTTAGGCACATCGTTAAAGACGATTCTCATATAACTGTTTGATAATTAGCCGAATTGATTTCTGGCACCGTTTTAGTATTAAATAATGATATGAAACGAACAATTAATTTACTTATCATTGGTCTGAATAGTTTATCTATCGTTGCTCAAGAGCAATGGACAATGAATCGTTGTATCAGTTATGCGATAGAACACGCGAATAGTGTTCGTAAACAACGCATCGAAATAAGGCAGAGTCGGTACGATATGACGATGGCTGGACTTGATTTTCTTCCCACCATCTCGGCTCAATTGTCGGGACAATATAGCTGGGGACGCAATATCGATCCCGAGACAAATACCTACAATACCATTACTACCTTTAATAATTATTATAGTATTGGGGTGGAGATGCGGCTTTTCGACGGCGGACGAACATTTAATGCTTTTCGTCAGGCCCGGCTTGCTCGACTCAATAGTGAGACGGCCCTGCAAAAGGCGGCTGACGATAAGGCTGTCGTGGTGATGACAAAGTTTATTGAGGCTGTTTATCATCAAAAGAGTATCGGCTTAGCCTCACGTAAATTAGCTGATAGTAAAGCATTGCTTCATAAAACGCGCAGTCTTTTCGAACTTGGTGAGAAGTCACGGCCCGACGTTGTGCAAATAGAAAGTCAGGTTGCAGAAGATGACTATAATTTATTACATCAGCAGAATGCTGCCCAATCAGCATTATTAGCGCTGAAATCCGAAATGAATTTTCCTGTTGAAGATTCGCTTGAGTTAGACACATCGGGTGTTTCTTGTCCCATATCGACTGATGATGCCGGACATATCTATGAAATGTTCGGAAGTGAGTCGCCGGATGTAAAGTTGGCTGTGTTCAAAGCAGAAAATGCTCGTTATACTTATCTTATCCAGCGTGGTCTGCTTCTTCCGTCCCTATCTTTGAGCGGTGGAATTTCCACTAATTATTATCGGAATCTCTCTCAGAAAACCAAGAGAGGTGAGGTGTTCGGCCGGCAGTTTCATAATAATATCGGTGAATATATCTATTTACAACTATCTATTCCTATTTTCGTTCCAAGTCGTTGGCGCACTGTGCATCGTGCTAAAAGCGATTGGCTGGAAGCTCAACTTGTGTTAGAAGATACCAAGCAGAAACTGAATGCTGATATTGTGCAGGCTGTTTCTGATCGTGACGGCTGTGTTCGTGAAATAGTGAAAATGGAAAAGAAAGTGGAATCTGATTCTTTGGCTTATCGTCTGTCTGTACGAAAATATGAAGAAGGAATGCTATCGGCTTTCGACTTGCATACAGCGGCGCAAACATTGCTCGAAAGTCGCATTAAACTCTTGCAGATTCAGCTTACACTTGAGATGAAAATACGATTAGTAAACTATTATAAAGGAAACAGACTATGGACATTGAAATAAAACAGAAGAAATATCTTGTGCCCCGAAAGTATTGGACATGGATTGGAGGTGGTACGGTATTGGCTGCAATCTTGCTTTGGTTGGCATTGGGTAATCTCTCATCCACGCTGAAAGTGGAGCGGCGAGGATTGAGTATCGGCGAGGTGAAGCGGACACAGTTCGACGACTATGTAAGTGTAGACGGTAGTGTCGTACCCATTCAAGTAGTTCAGATTTCTCCCGAAGAAGGTGGTGTTATCCGACAGAAAATAGTTGAAGAAGGTGCACACATCCGAAAAGGCGACATTATCGTCAAACTAAGCAACAGCAACTTAGATCTCGAGATTCTGAATGCAGAGAGCGAACTGGCCGAAAAGCAGAATATGCTACGCAATACGCAGATTACGATGGAACAAGATCAGCTCAATAATCAGACCGAAGCAGCCCAACTGTCAATGGATATGCAGGCTAAGAAGCGCGCCTATCTGCATCAGACGGCTTTACAGAAAGAACAGTTGAACAGCCGGGAGGAATATCTCAAATCAAAAGAAGATTATGAATTGTCATCTCAAAAGCATGCTCTCATCCAACAGCGGTTGAAGAAAGATGCTCAACTTCGCCGCTCGCAGATGGAACAGATGAGTGAGAATTTGTCGTCGATGCTGCGCAATGTGCAGTTGGTGCGTAAGCGCAAAGAGCGATTAGATGTGCGTTCGCAGATTGACGGTGAAGTGGGACAGTTGGATATCGAACTGGGACAGAGCATCGTCCCGGGACAGAAGATCGGCGTAATCAATGATTTGAGCGACTACAAGGTCGAGGCAAAGATTGATGAACATTATATCGATCGTGTGCATTCGGGTCTGACTGCCACATTTGAACAAAATGGCAAACGTTATGAATTGACCGTGCGCAAGGTTTATCCCGAAGTGAAAGATGGGCGTTTTAAAATAGATTTCGTATTCCGAGGTAAACGACCGAATAATATTCGCACAGGACAAACCTATTATGTAGATTTGCAATTGGGTGAATCCAAGCAAGCTGTGCTGATCCCGAAAGGCACCTTTTACAGCGTCACAGGCGGTAACTGGATATTCGTACTTGATAAAAATGGACAGAAAGCCTACCGTCGAAACATTCGTATCGGCAGGCAAAATCCCGCTTATTATGAAGTCATCGAAGGCTTGGAACCTGGTGAACGTGTGATAGTCAGCGGCTACGAGGGATATAAAGATAACGAAATACTGATCTTAAAATAAAGTCATATAATATGAAACAGTTATTCAACCTCAAATCCTATATCATTTTCCTCTCACGGAATAAAGTGTACACAGCTATCAATGTTTTCGGACTGAGCATCTCACTGATGTTCGTGCTGCTTATCGGTATTTACACATGGCAAGAATATTCGGTTAATAAGCAATTCCCCAAAGCCGACCGCATCTTTGTATACGCAGTGGAAGCACATGGCAACAAATTCAGTGGCGGACACTGGAAGCTGCAAGAACACTTCCGCAGCAGGTATCCGGAGATAGAGAGTTCCTGTGCATTAGGCGGTACAGGTGAAGTGGGCTATATTATGAAAGACGGTGATCGTAAACAATATAAAACAACTTTTACAGACAGTACTTTCTTCGACATATTCGATATTCCTTTCGTTTGCGGCAGTAAACGGCAGGCGTTGGCAGACAGATTATCTGCTGTGGTGAGTGAAGAGTTTGCCAATTCGCTGTTCGGGTCACCGGAAAAGGCCTTGGGGCAGCAGCTCAATATGGAAGATACGCTTCGTTTCCGCATATCGGGCGTGATTCCTAAGATCATGAATTCCAGTCTCCCCTCTTCGGATATTTATATAAGGTATGAAAATGTGGGGTTATTCAATCCTGCCCTAACATCAGACGGTCTGAATAATGCTACTGGTGCAGAGGTTATCTTTCTCGCTAAACCCAATACCGATCTATTGAGCAAAGTGAAAGATATGAATGCTTTTCAGAAACAGTTCTTTTGGTTCTTCCAATTGAAAGACACTAATATAAAATCATTTTTTATACCATTTAACAAGTATTATTTCGCAGGTATCAGTTCCAGTTCCGGCACTTTGAAGACCGGCGACGGAAAATTGGTCAAGATATTGTTTGTCGTGGGATTAGTGATACTCTTATTCGCCATCTTCAATTACATCAATCTCACGACGGCTCAGTCCAACCGACGAGCGCGTGAGATGGCCACACGGCGTCTGATGGGAGCGCAAAGGAAAGGTGTTATCGGCAAACTGATTATCGAAAGTTGTGTGCTCTGTTTGATTTCAATGCTTGTAGCGATACTGCTTGTCTATGTTGTCACACCTTATGTCGGCAAGTTGCTCAATACGGAATTGCAACTTGCCTGGCTTATTCATCCCGTAAGCATTCTGCTGAACATAGTATTTATTCTTATTGTGGCTTTGCTTGCTGGTCTTATTCCCGCCACGATCATTTCCCGTGCGCGCCCGATCGATATTGTTAGAGGAACATTCCGTTTGGCCCATAAATATACATTCAGCAAAATGTTTATCATTGTACAGAATACGATCACGATTGTACTCATTGCCGCTACTTTCACAATGTCGCACCAAATTCATCATATGATAACGCTGTCTCGGGGCTTTAACACGACAGGATTGATAGAAGTTCCCGTGAGTATGTCCGACAAAACACTGATGGAGAGGTGGTTCAATCAGTTGCAACACCTCACGTCAGTCAAGAATGTAACAGCATGTGTAGGCACACCTTACAGCGGAGGCAATAATGAGACTTTTGATTTGAATAACAAGACTATCTCCAAACAGGAATTGATCGGGGATAAGGAATATATGAAGATATTCGGCTTAGGATTGGAACGGGCCGATGCAACCGATAAGAAGGAGAAAGTCTATGTCAACAAGCAGATGCTGGCAGAAGAAGGGCTACCTGCCAACAGCAGATACTATTACAGTGGAAAAGAGCGTATACCTATCGACGGTATCTTAAAGGATTTCCACATTCGCGGTCTTGAATCCTTGCAACACCCTCTGTGTTTGAGAATTTTGGACCGTAAGGATTTCAGGTCTTGGTCTACGGTGATCCAAATCCAAGGTAATCCCGTGATCGCTTATCAAGATGTGCAAAGAGTCTTTGAAGAAGTATTCAAGACTCCGTTAGAACTTGACAATCCGTATATCGACCAGCAAATAGCAGCAGAATACCAATCGGAAACGCGTATAGCTACGATCGTTCAACTGTTCTCCTTCATTGCCATACTGATCTCTCTGCTCGGTCTCATTGCTATGTCCACTTATTTTATTCAACAGAGGAGCAAAGAAATTGCCGTGCGCAAAGTATTCGGATCTACGAGCAATCAGATCCGCCGCAGTCTGATTCGCACATTCCTTCATTATGTGCTTATCGCCTTTGCAATCAGTGTGCCCACCATCTGGTATTTTATGAGCAGTTGGATCAGCCAATATACCTATCGTATCACATGGTGGCCGTGGATTATCGTAGCTGGCATCATTGTGTTGATTATTTCATTTTCTGCTGTGGCCGTTCAGAGTTATATGGCGAGCAATGAAAATCCTGTGAAGCATATTAAAGATAATCAATAATGAGACAGCTATTCAATCTTACGTCTTATATCACCTTTCTTTCACGAAACAAGGTGTATACGGCCATCAATGTTTTCGGTTTGAGCATTTCATTGATGTTCGTGCTGCTCATCGGTGTTTATACGTGGCAGGAGAAGAGTATCGATCGCCAGCACAGCAAGTCTTCACGTATCTATCTTGTAGGAACAGATTTCTATAAAGACAGAGGTAGGGTGTTGGGGTCTCACCACGCCGTACTGAAATATCTGCGTAACAGATACCCCGAAATAGAGAATACTTGCGGATTCATTAAAGGAAGTATGCGACTGAAAGGTAGGGGAGGTTTCTTTTATCGGGCAATTATATTGGAGACAGACTCTACGTTTTTCAGCATGTTTGATTTTCCTCTGTTGCAAGGAGACAGACAAACTTGTTTGAAGGATAAGAACAACGCTGTCGTGACACAACGGTTTGCCCGCCGATATTTCGGTACAGATCAGGTAATGGGGCGTGAAATTGTGTGGAATGACAGCACGAGATTCCGTGTGACTGGTGTAGTGCAGAATTTCGATAATACAATCATCAATGACGATGTAGATATAATTACAGACTTCTCTTGGGGCAAATATGATAATGTCGCCAATATGGATGAGTATTTCCCAAAATGGGTGAATATGACGGGAGCGAGCGTGTTTGTCCAAGTGCGGCAAGGAACTGAAATGCAGGGGCGTGAAGAAGAGTTGACTAAGTTTTTCCACTCTTTTTGGCCTTTCTTTAATGATAAGACTTTCCCGTGTAAGGTTATCCTGATACCACTGAATGAACTTTATTTCTCAGGACTGGAAAGTATTAATGAGAATTTGCGTACCGGTAATGAGAAGTTAGTGAATATCCTCTTTACCGTGGGGTTGGTGATTTTGCTTTTCTCTATAATGAATTATATCAATCTTACTGTGGCACAATCGAGTTATCGCTCCCGTGAAGTGGCTACACGCAGACTCTTCGGAGCCACCCGCGGCAATGTCATCTTGCGGCTGGTGATAGAAAGCACGGTGCTTTGTCTGCTCTCTCTGCTTATTGCCATTGCGCTTACCTTAGCTTTTGCACCGACAGTGGGACAGTTACTCGGTGTGTCGATGAAGATGGAAGTACTCAGTCATCCTGCCACTATCCTCCTTCTGATATTCTCTACGTTGCTCGTCGGTTTCCTTTCGGGCATCATTCCCGCTGTGATATTGTCGAAAGCAAGGCCTATTGAAGTGGTAAGAGGTACGTTCCGCAGGCAAACTAAGATGATTTTGAGCAAGACTTTCATCACGTTTCAAAACTTTATTACCATCGTGATGCTAGCCTCTGCCATTATTATGTCTTTGCAAATGCAGCATTTGATCAAGGCTCCGTTGGGATTCAACACCAAGCATCTTATCTGTATCAGTCAGGGCGAGGCTTTTGCCAGCCCGAAATTCCCTGTATTTCTTGACCGATTGCGGCAGCTCCCCGCTGTCTCTATGGTCATCCCTTCGATGGGCACACCACAGGATGGCGGCAATAATAATACCGTAATAGAGAAAAATAAGAAAGCTTCATTTCAGATGTTGATCGGTGAACCGGGCTTTATGGAAATTTATGGTCTTACGTTGGCAGACAATCGTCGCGTGCCGCATTGTCCTGTTGTCTATCTCAACCGTCAGGCTCTATACGATTTGGAGATGAAGCCGACCGATGTGCGTATGAGCGAATATTATAAGGAAAAGAAATTCTATTGTTTCCCTCCGGATGCAGCTTTCGGTGGTATTGTCAATGGCTTTCGACTCCGCAATATTATGGAAATGGACAATCTACCGATCTTGGTGTGTATAAAGGATAAGATAGAAAATCCCTGGGATCTTACCATCCAAGTGAAAGGTGATTTGGTCAATACTTACCGTGAGATTCAGTGCATTTACAAGGAAATATATCGAGAAGACTTAGTGGAATCTCATCCTTATGTAGACAAGCAAATAGAACAAGCCTTTGAACAGGATTTGAAGATCTCCCGTATCGTGTCCGTCTTTGCATTCATTGCCATACTGATCTCTCTGCTCGGTCTCGTTGCTATGTCTACTTACTTTATCCAACAACGGAGCAAGGAGATTGCCGTGCGCAAGGTATTCGGATCTACGAGCAATCAGATCCGCCGCAGTCTGATTCGCACATTCCTTCATTATGTGCTTATCGCCTTTGCAATCAGTGTGCCCACCATCTGGTATTTTATGAGCAGTTGGATCAGCCAATATACCTATCGTATCACATGGTGGCCGTGGATTATCGTAGCTGGCATCATTGTGTTGATTATTTCATTTTCTGCTGTGGCCGTTCAGAGTTATATGGCGAGTAATGAAAATCCTGTGAAGCATATCAAACAAGAATAGAAGCGGAAGTGAACGAGTAAGTGACTTAAAAATAGAATAACGATGAAAATCTTTCAGTACCTTAACTTCGCATGGCGCAATCTTCCACGACGTGGCCAACACAACGTGGTGAAGATTCTTTGTCTGGCACTCGGTCTGAGCATGAGTGCTGTGATCATCGCCGAGGTGTATTACGAGCAAACGTATAACCAATGCTTCTCTGATCATCTGCGAATTTGCCGCGTTACCGAAGCATTCAAGACTAAGAATCAAGAGCTTGGAGAACACGCCAAGACATCGGGCGGTGTGGCTCCGCTTATGAAGAAGACCATCGCCAAGGTGGAACTTGCCACTCGGATCAATCCTATCTCATCTGCCGAAGTAGAACTCGATAACAAAACACGCATTAAAGCCGACATCTATCTGGCTGACAGTTGTTTCTTCGATATGTTCCCTGCCAAGATATTAGAGGGCAATGCACGCAAAGGACTCACTGATCCGTTCTGCTGCGTGGTCAGCCATACCACGGCTGAACGGCTGGGTGGCAACGTTGTGGGGAAACGTCTCACCGATAAATCGATACCCGAAATAAAACTCACCATCATGGCCGTATACGAGGATTTCCCGCATAACAGCTCGTTCCATCATTACGATGTGATCGGAGCTATGAACACACAGAAGGCCTTTAACTATGACGGACAAGACAATCTGCTGGGTAACGACCGCTATAGCAGTTTCGTTCGATTGGCTGAGGGGACAGATCCCGACGAGCTTAAGCCGTACATCCATCGTATGATTCAGACCAATTATCCTGTCAAGGATTTACAACAGGCTGGCGTAGAGATGTCTTATCGGCTCACGCCTATCTCTGAGTTCTTCACCAATCAGCCCGACGTAAAGAAAATGTTTTGGATACTTTCCTTGCTGGCTTTCGTGCTATTGGCAGCATCCGTGCTCAATTACGTGCTTATCGTGGTGGGCAACTTAGTGGGTAGGGCACGCGAGATGGCTGTCAGAAAATGTTATGGGGCAGGTCGATTATCTATATTCGGTATCACATTCGGTGAAACTACAGTACACCTCGTCTTGTCGCTTGTGTTAGGCGGGACTTTGATTTGGAGCTGTCAGGGAACCATCGAGCAGCTGCTTTCGGCACCGCTTTCCGTCCTGATATTCAACCGCGGCGCATGGATTCTATGCCTTATTATTCTCTTGGTACTCGTTGTAGGCGGCTTAGTTCCCGCCATATTCTACAACAGAATGCCCGTGGCCATTGCTTTTCGAGGTTTTATCGAAGCGCGCCACCGGTGGAAAGTCGCCCTATTGGGACTGGAGTTTGCCATGGTTAGCTTCCTCTTGGGATTGCTGGTGGTCGTATCTCTACAATATTGCCATATCATCGGATTCGATATGGGTTATTGTTGCGAAGACATTGCCGTGGTTAACATCAGTACATTGGCGCAGAAAGACAAGCAGACCGCTGCCGACGAAGTGCGCAAGATGCCTGGTGTGAAGCGGGTTGCAGCCTGTAATACGCTACCATTCTACAACTCCAGCGGCAACAATGTGAGGCTACCCGGCGAGAAAGAGGAACTGTTTAACATCGCCGATCTTTATACCGTGAACGATAATTATTTTGCAATGATGCACATCCCTGTGACAGCTGGTCGCACATTCAAGCATAAAGGTGACAGTCTGCAAGAAGTGATGGTGAGCCAGAGCTTTGCCAAAATGATGAAGAAAACTTGCGGATGGGATGATGTCATTGGCCGAAAAGTTGTTATTACTGAGCACGCTAATACCGAACATCCACTGACAATCATCGGCGTTTATAGAGATATCTACATTGGCAGCGCCACAAACGGCAGCAGTAGTTACCCCTCGGCATTATTCTACGGCAGCTATACCTCGCCGATGCAAAATAATCTGATGATTCAGCTTGCTGATCCAACGACTGAGCAACTGGCCGCTATTCAGGAACAGTTGCAGCGGTTCTTCCCTACCAATACAGTGTTGGTGGAAAGTATGGAGAATCTGAAGAATCTGCAATACACGCCACAGAAGAATTTCCGCGACGGTGTGATGACGGCAGGTATCATTGTACTCTTCATTGCTTTGATAGGCTTGGTGGGCTACGTCAACGACGAAATCAATCGTCGCCATAAAGAAATTGCCATTCGTAAGGTCAACGGAGCACGTGTACGCGATATTCTCAACATCTTTCAACGAGACATTATGAAGACGGCTATTCCTGCTGTAATAGTGGGTGCCGTAGCTGCCTACGCGGTAGCTGCCCAGTGGCTGGTGCTCTACGACAACCGCATCACGCTTACGCCCTGGCTCTTTGTCGGCACCGTTGCAGCAGTGTTGACCATCGTTTCGGCAGTGACCGTGCTCAATTGTTATAAAGCGGCGAATGGAAATCCTGTTGATTTCCTGAAACAAGAATGAGTATTAAATATAACTATAAATTTTAATTCAAATGATTCAAACTGAAAATCTAAGCAAATCGTTTCGCACGGAAGAAGTGGAAACAATTGCACTCAACAATGTAAGTTTTAACGTGGAAGACGGGGAGTTTGTAGCCATCATGGGGCCATCTGGTTGCGGAAAGTCTACTCTGCTCAATATCCTTGGTTTGTTAGATAATGCCACAAGCGGAAAATATGTTTTGGGCGATAAGGATGTGTCGGAATTGAAAGAGAAGGAACGCACTGATGTGCGCAAAGGCGAAATAGGCTTCGTTTTCCAAAGTTTTAACCTAATAGACGAACTCAACGTGGAGGAAAATATCGAACTGCCGCTCACGTATCTGGATTATTCCAAGTCTGAACGCAAAGAGAAAGTAAGAGAAATGATGAAACGTATGAATATCAGTCATCGTGCCAAGCATTTTCCGCATCAGCTTAGCGGTGGTCAGCAACAGCGTGTGGCCATCGCCCGTGCTGTAGTGTTCGGTCCGAAACTCATTCTTGCTGATGAACCTACGGGTAATTTGGATTCTAAGAACGGCGCCGAAGTGATGCGCCTGCTGACGGAACTCAATCAAGATGGCACTACTATTGTGATGGTAACCCACAACGAACACGATGCTTCCATTGCCCATCGCACAATCCATTTGTTTGACGGGCAGATCGTGAAGTAAATGAATGATAATAACAGACGGTCATAGAAATGTGACTGTCTGTTATTCTCGTACTAAGACTTCTCTATATTGCCTGAGTTTCTCTATTTTCAATGCGCTTGATATTTTGAACTTTTCTTGACGAATTTATCACATACTGGGGAATATATCGTTAAATCAAAAAAAGTGCTTTTTATAATGTTTTTTATCGTTTGGTTGAAGTTTTTTCTTGTTAAAAATCTATTTCTCTATTCTTTGAATCAAAGATGTTTTGCGATAGTCACTTTTCTGCCATTTTTCCCATTATCCTCTCACAGATAAATCTTTTTTTACGGTTTTACTTGCAAATATCAAATATTTTATGTTAATTTGTAGCATTACAGTAATTGAAAGATTATCAAACGACAGATGAATTTTGACAAAATGGAAGATAATAAAATGAAATTCCTTTCCTTTTATTTGGTGGTTATCTGGAAAAGAACTACATTTGCGGTGTCACAATAACAATATGACACCTGTTACCTAAACTTAAATATATTACCTAACAATGGAAGTCGAAAAAATTATGCAAGACCTGGAGCGTAAGCATCCGGGTGAAGTGGAGTTCTTACAAGCAGTAAGAGAAGTGTTAATTTCAATCGAGGATGTCTACAATCAGCATCCGGAGTTTGAGAAAGCAAAGCTTATTGAGCGTATGGTTGAGCCGGAGCGCATCGTTACGTTCCGTGTGCCTTGGACTGACGACAAGGGCGAAGTGCACGTGAACATCGGTTACCGTGTGCAGTTCAACGGTGCCATTGGCCCGTACAAGGGTGGTCTGCGTTTCCATCCGTCGGTTAATTTGTCTATCTTGAAGTTCTTGGGCTTCGAGCAGACATTTAAGAATGCACTCACTACTTTGCCTATGGGTGGTGGTAAGGGAGGTTCTGACTTTGCACCTCGTGGCCGTAGTGATGCAGAAATTATGCGTTTCTGTCAAGCATTTATGACTGAACTATATCGTCATATTGGCCCGAATGAAGATGTTCCCGCAGGTGATATCGGTGTAGGTGGCCGTGAAATCGGCTATCTCTTCGGTATGTACCGCAAGTTGACACATCAGTTTGAGGGTGTGCTCACGGGCAAAGGTCTCGAATGGGGAGGCTCTATTTTCCGTCCTGAGGCTACCGGTTATGGCGCTCTTTACTTTGTAAATCAAATGTTGCAGACCAAAGGTATCGACATCAAGGGCAAGACCGTTGCATTGAGCGGATTCGGAAATGTGGCTTGGGGTGCTACCAAGAAAGCAACCGAACTGGGTGCGAAAGTTATCACGTTGAGTGGCCCCGACGGTTATATCCTCGATCCCGATGGTATCAGCGGCGAGAAAATCGATTATATGTTAGAGCTTCGTAACAGCGGAAACGATATTTGTGCACCTTATGCAGATAAGTTCTCTTCGGCAACATTCTTCGCAGGCAAGAAACCTTGGGAGGCAAAGGCAGACATTTACTTGCCCTGTGCAACGCAGAACGAACTCAATGGCGCAGATGCTGACAAGATTCTGGCTTCGAAACCGGTATGCGTGGCCGAAGTTTCTAATATGGGCTGCACGGCAGAGGCTTCCGAGAAGTTTGTTGCTTCGAAGACACTCTTTGCTCCGGGTAAGGCTGTTAATGCTGGCGGTGTAGCAACATCGGGCTTGGAAATGACGCAGAATTCTCTGCGTTTGGGCTGGACTGGTAAGGAAGTAGACGAACGTCTGTATCATATTATGCACTCGATTCACGAACAGTGTGTGAAATACGGTACCGAGTCTGACGGTTATATCGACTATGTAAAGGGTGCTAATATTGCCGGCTTTATGAAAGTGGCAAATGCAATGATGGCACAAGGGATTGTGTGAAGGAGTTAACGAATATACGAGTGAACGAGTGGACAAGGAGACGAGGGAATAATCGTATGAGTGGACAAGGAGGAATTTGTTCACGTGTCAACTTGTTTACTCGTCAATTTGTCAACACCTTTACTAAAAAGACGATCTTGGTCGTAGTAATACTTTTAGGCTTTACTCCTATGTTAGCTCAACAAAGGGGTAAAGCCTCTTTTTATTCTAAACGTGCCACCGGAGCACGAACGAGTAGCGGTGAAAGAGTTCACCACGACAGTCTTACTTGTGCTCATCGCACTTATCCTTTCGGTACGCTGCTCAGGGTGCGGAATCTTTCCAACGGTAAGGAGGTTGTCGTGAAAGTTATTGATCGCGGTCCTTTTGGTCGCGGCCGTATCATTGATCTCTCGTGGGGAGCAGCCCAACAGTTAGGGATGTGGGCTCAGGGTGGTACAACGGTAGAAATCAGTCCTGTGACGAATGTATCTATTCCGTATCGTAACGACAGCCCCATCAAGCTCCCGGAAATAGATTTTGAAGTGTCGACAGCCGGTTATAGTTTCATTGATGCGTGGAGGCAAAAGAGTCAGGAAAAGAAAGAACCGGCAGATAGATTAAGTAAGAAACTTCCGAAAAGCTATTCTGAGAAACATATCAAGTCGGTCTTAACTCCTGAGAGCGATTCTAAGCAACAGGCTAAGCAGGTTCCTCTCAAGAAAGATGAGACCAACAAGTGGTTAAAGATATTCGAGAAGTCTAAACATTGAAAATGCATCGGCCTTTATTATTATTCAAATGAAGCGATAATCAATTTGATACTGAAATATCGCTAATATATGGTCGTTAAAAAAATTCTTCTGTATTGGTCGGCAGTATCTCCTATATTGTAATGTGACAAGTCCTATACTTGTGGAGCTGTACTAAGGGACTTCTGCCTCACTCCTATACGAGTTCTTATTTAATATAATTATATTTGATAATGTGTGAAAATGAAATGTGGCGTATAATTTTCGGCAATGAGACTCGTACGTTTTTTCTTACTTTTCTATCAGATTTCGGTTCGTCTTTTATGTTAGGAGAGGAAGACCTCATTTAGTAAAAGATATTAATGATATAGGTTGCTATATTATAAGTTTTATAATTGTTTCTATGGAAAAGGTAATGGAGTCCTGTTTTATCTCTTAAATTTAATAATCTTTTCTTTAAATCTTTCTTGTATATTTAAAATTTATTGGCTAATTTTGCAGCGCGTAATAAGATAGGAGCGTCTTTTGAAGAAGATAATATTGAAAATGTAAGTTTTCTTTTGATAGTATATTATAATATAGAAATGGAAGTGTGTGTCCGATTTCTTCGGCCCTCTGTCAGGAATATCAGTTTTGGAGTATATGGAAAAAAGGTAAGAGTAAATGTTAAGAAGGATACACACAAAATGGACAATGATAATGAAAATAAATGTTTTGTCACTTGCTGCTGTGTCTGTGTTGATGACGGTTATTGCAAGTTGCTCAATTGATGATATTACCCAAGATATAATAGAGAAATCAATTGTAAAGAAAGAGAATACTCGTTTAACTACTTTCATTGCAGACAGGAGTCTCAATAAAACGGACACGCGTACATCTTTGGATCATGGAAGCGGATATTTTTTTTGGGAGAATGGCGACAAGGTTTATGTGAAGGATGATGATAACATCTTCCAAAAGAGTAACAAGGTTGTTATTGACAAGACAGCTCAGTTTAATTTTATGATGCCCGGAACCTACACAGCCGATGAATATATGGTCTATTATCCCGGTAAAGGAGGTTACGGAAATCGAGTGACAATCGCTGCCGAGCAAATACAGGAGACTCCCTATAACAGCAAACATTTCGGGGAATCAGGTGACTGTTCTGTGGGACTCGCAACAAAGACTCGGAGCGGACAATTCATTTTCCAGCTGGAACACAAAGCAGCTTATCTTTGTTTCTTGCCTTATGCGAAACAAAAACGTGTCAATACTTATATCACAGCAATCGAGGTAATTTCCGATGACAATATTGCCGGAACCTATATGCTCAGTCCCACTGATGAAAAGCTGGTCGGATCGGGGAGTGGAAAGACAATTACGCTCATTATGAAAGGGATTAGTGATGATGAAAAAGGATTTCCTCTGAAAAACACTTCCCCGGCAATCCGAGAGAATGGGGCCTTTATGGTAATTGCTCCGGGAAGGCATAAACTTACGGTGAAATATCACGTGAAAGACAGGCTGACTAATGTAGAAGGAGTTATTGTCAAAATACTTAAAGCATTTGATTATAAAGCGAACAATTATTATGATATCAAATCACAATTAGATGTTTCGGCCAACGATGCCAAGGCACGTGTTCCTCGTATTGATATCGATATTGACGGTGGCGCATTCGTTACGGATAAGAAAACATATCGCAATGCGCGGTTTAAAATAAGCGGAATGGGGATTTATCCCGATATAACCGAAACTGTTCAGATTAAAGGAAGAGGTAATAGCAGTTGGAATGATAAGAATCCTTATGATAAGAATCCTTATCGATTGAAGTTCAAAAAGGCAGTAACGCCATTTGGATTAGCCAAAGGTAAAAACTGGGTTTTACTTTCCAATAAGCGGCGACGCTCAATGTTGTCGAATGCTATCGGAATGAAGCTCGCTGCTTTGGTGCAAACAACTGCTGTAAACCATATCATTCCTGTGGAGCTGTACATCAACGGAAATTATCGAGGGAGTTATAATTTCACAGAGAAAGTGGGGATATCGGACAACAGTGTGAAAGTAAAAGACAAATCGAAAGCCGCTCTTTTAGAACTCGATACATATTATGATGAACAGTACAAATTTCACTCTACTTTCTACAATTTGCCTGTCAATGTCAAGGATTTCCATTTTGCAAAAGATGAAATACCTAATATGCTCGACATTATTCGAAGCGATTTCGATCGCTTCTGTCTCACATTGAAAGTAGATGGTCATATCTCTCATCTCGTGGATGTAGATCAGCTTGCTCGTTATTTGATGGTAAACGAACTTCTTTGTAATTATGAGATTATGCACCCTAAAAGTACATTCTTGTACAAGGAAGATTTTACTTTGGCGAACAGTAAGTACATCTTTGGTCCGGTCTGGGATCTCGACTGGACTTTTGGTTATGAGACTAATCGTGACTATGGAACTGCCAATCCTGAGACAGACTTTTGGAATGTTCCGTCAAGTCTTTATAAGGGACAGCAGTTCATTCGAGATCTCCGGTTTAAGGATAAAGCAGTTGATAAGGCTTATTATCGGGTTTGGACAAACTTTATGAGAAATCAGTTACAGGAATTACTCAGCTTTTGCGATGAGTATTATCGGTATGTACGTCCCTCTTTTCTGAACAATGATAAAAAAATGGAACAACAAGGATGACTATCAACTCGTGGTTCAAAATATGAAAACCTGGCTGCAACGACGAGCTAACTATATCTATGCTCGGCTTACTCCATATGAACTTGAAGAATAAGACTTGATCATATTATATCAGAAATATCCTATATTTGTTTTGATAATTCTGATAAAAGAAAAGCGTGTTGTTATAGTTCTGTCTTACCAGTATGGTAGAGGATTTTAGGTCATATTATTTTCAATAAGCAGTGGGGGAAGTAGCTGACGTATCTGCATTAGGAACGGGTTTTTAATAAAGTCTGTATTCAAGAAACTATTTCATACCAATGGTTGTATTAAATACCAGATAAACCAAATGGAAAATAAAAAAGATTAACTCTGATAAGTTAATCCTCTCTCTATTCTTGTGATCCGTTTGGGGCTCGAACCCAAGACCCCAACATTAAAAGTGTTGTGCTCTACCAGCTGAGCTAACGGATCTCCAATAATACTTTCTATTCTTAAAAGCGAGTGCAAAGATACAACATTTTCCATAAACGGCAAAATATTCTGTGCCTTTTTTCGCTAATTTTTTCTTTCGGAAGAGAAATGGTTGGGGGCAGGAGTAAATCCAAAATATTAAGTTCGGAATTTTTAACTGCTGTATTTATCGGTTGGGGGAATGCTTTCTAATTAAAAAGCACGGATGAATAGATTATATGATATCCTATTATTTTCTGAGAACAGTTTCCCCTATTTTAATTACACCATAGCATTTCCCTTTATATCTTATTGGTTATCAATGTCTTTTAAAGTGTAGTATGTCTTCATTGATATACATTTAGATTACACGAACTTGAAGATTTATAGAGTAGATTCTTTGTACTCTGAAAAGGGAAAAACGGTTCTACCTTGTATTCATTTGGGTATTAGATATATGAGGTGTTATGACTAATAGTTAAATGCACTGTAATTAATTGCTAAACGTACACTGTTTCTCAGTTTCTTGCAGTGCATTTAACGGTATCTTACACGCAAATCGGATTTGTAGTCAAATACGATTTGCCCAGTTTACGATTTAGGTAAAAATAAAAAAGAGAAAGTAGGCAAGTAAATACACTGGGGTGAATCGGTCGCCTGTTTCTCGACAAATTATGGAATACTCAATTGTGAACAAGTGTTCCGATACGTTCTCCGTTCATTACGCGTTTCAGATTACCGAAAATGTCCATATTGAAGACATAAATCGGTAGATTATTTTCCTTACACATTGTGGTTGCGGTAAGGTCCATCACTTTTAGATTACTGGTGTAAATCTCATCAAAAGTAATTTCATCAAACTTTGTTGCATTTGGGTCTTTTTCGGGATCAGCCGTATATATGCCATCCACTCGTGTGCCTTTGAGCATTATATCAGCCTCGATCTCGATACCACGAAGCGAGCTTCCTGTATCCGTTGTGAAGTAGGGAGAGCCTGTCCCAGCCGAGAAGATACAGACATAACCTGCTGCCATTGCCTCAATAGCTTTCCATTTAGAGTAAAACTCACCGATGGGCTCCATACGAATGGCTGTTAATACTTTTGTTTTGATTCCATTCGCATCTAATGCACTGCTTAAAGCGAGAGAGTTGATTACCGTTGCGCACATTCCCATTTGATCGCCTTTCACGCGATCGAATCCTTCGGAAGCTCCGTTTAAACCTCGGAAAATATTGCCACCACCGATTACTATACCGATCTGAACACCCATTTCGTGCACTTCTTTGATTTGACGCGCGTAATCAGCGAGACGGTCAGGATCAATTCCAAAACTTTGTTTACCCATCAAACTTTCGCCGCTAAGTTTAAGGAGAATTCTTTTATACTTTGCCATATATTGTAAATTTAAATGATAAATGTCAGTTCTTTAAAAGCATATTGGCGTAATTTGCCAGTAGAATCACGCAAAATAAGGTGTCCGTTATCTTCTACGCGAAGGATAGTAGCCTGGAAATCACCGGTTTTATCGCTGTATTTATAAAGTCCTTTTGTACGGTATAAGGCAGTGTGATATTGTGTCGAAATCTGCGAATAGTATCCTTGGATAACTAAGTGGTAATACTTTTCGAATCTTGTAATAATTTTATTGAGTAGTAGGTCAGGATCTATCTCGTACCCTAAGATTTGAAAAAGTGACACGGGATTGGGAGCATCGCTGTGGAACTCGCGTTGATTGACATTAAGACCGGTACCTAAAACGAAGTTTTTGATGCCTTGCGAAGATATCGAAGTGTCTATTCTTGTGCCACTAATCTTCCTGTTTTGCCAATAGATATCATTGGGCCACTTCACGGTAATACCGTCAGTGTATTCGTCGAGTACTTCTTTTAGAGCGATGGCTTGTGCCATTGACAGTTGAAATTGACGTGTAATAGGGAGCGTTCGGGGATGAACGAGGATACTGAAAAGCAGATTCTGTCCCGCTTCACTTTCCCAAGTGTTAGTACCCATACCACGTCCTGCTGTCTGAAAATCGGCCACGGCTACGGTCATTTCTTCGCTTTCGTTAGCTTGATAGTTGCAAAGAAAACGATTAGTGGAATCTATTTCCTTGAATCTGAGTGTCTTGATTCTCATCGTTTCACGTCAAAAGGGGATTAAAAGCATCGATGATGTGCTCAATTTTAGCGTTTGAATCGCTTGTGCCTGTCACTGAAACAATATCGAAACGCACATCATATTCCACATTAAATTGTTTGAGATAGAGGTTAGCGGCATTGCCAATGTTTCGAATTTTCTTTTTATTCACAGCCTCTTCGGGCTCGTTCAACTCGGCAGATGTCCGTGTTTTCACTTCCACAATGACTAATATTGTTTGATCTTCATTGAGTGCAATGATATCGAGATCACGATGTCCGGCCCGCCAATCGCGGTCGCAAATGGTATAACCTTTCCTTTCCAGGAATGTGGCTGCTTGTTCTTCTCCCCATTTACCCAAATCATTGTGTTGTGCCATAATGCTTACTCTTTATGTGCAAAAATACGACTTTAATTCCACACATCAAAAGGATTGTTGTATTTTTGTAGGCAAAAACAATAAACCTATGGATAAGACAGAAGAACAGAAAGTAAAAGACGAGCAGTATATGCGTAAGGCACTTGTTGAGGCAGAGGCTGCTCGTGCTGTGGGAGAAGTACCGGTAGGAGCGGTCGTGGTGTGTAAAGATCGCATTATTGCACGTGCCCACAATCTGACAGAGACTTTATGCGACGTAACGGCACATGCAGAAATGCAGGTGATAACGGCTGCTGCTAATACGTTGGGCGGCAAATATCTGAGCGATTGTACCCTCTACGTTACTGTTGAACCGTGTGTGATGTGTGCGGGAGCCTTGGGGTGGGCGCAACTAAAACGCATTGTTTATGGTGCAAGTGACGGGAAGCGTGGTTTTCAACATTTTGCGCCACAAGCATTGCATCCTAAGTCCACAGTGACTGCGGGTGTCCTGGAAGATGAATGTCGAACTTTGATGCAACAATTCTTTCAGAAACGGCGATAAAAAACGAAAACTCCGCTCTGATATTGTGTCAAAGCGGAGTTATTTTATGATTCCTTTTCCTTGGGAAGGTAAGGAGTCTTTTCTTTACCTGACTAAAATTACCAAGTATTTGCTTGTACTCCAGAATATCTGAGGATTCGTAATAGTGAGAACATATTTCTTTGTAGCATCCTTTGCCAAGGTATAACTGCTTGCCGGATGCATTGTCAGGAGTTTAGCAGAGTTAGAATAGAGCTTGATTTCCTTGTTTTGCCGGATGTCGATTTTTGTGAAATAGCTCTTGTTGAAGTTGGATTGCAATACCTTTCCGTTTACAAGAATCTGCTGTTCTTTCAATTCTTTCTTTGTTCCGAAGACAAACCAAGCTGTATTCAACTGTCTGTCTTGGCTGTTGATAACATCAGTCTTTTGGCTGCTTTCCGTTTTTAAATTCGAGATATTTGTATTCTGATTGTTGATAGTTTCGTCGAGCTCAGATATGTGAATGTCTTTTGCATCCAACTCAGCGCGTAATTGCTGAAGCTGTTGTTCTTTTTCATCCAATTGCTTCATCAAATTCTCAACGGTCTTTTTCAGCTGATCGCCTTTAATCGTGCTCGCTTTCAACTGTTGTTGCAGCTTGGCTAACAATTCACGGTTGTGTTTCATTGTGGTGGAAATGAACCGTATATTCTCCTTGATTTGCTTGGTTTTATTGGTTCCTTCTCCGTCTTTCACGACATCTACACGATTTTCAGCTTCGTTGATTTCACGAAAACCCTCCTGAATCTCATTCAAAGTGCCCATCATATCGTTGATCTCGTTATCTCTTTGAGCAATGATTCTTTGCAAAGAGTCGGTCAGCGCCATATTAGACAAATCAGAGCCGTTCTTCTTGTCGTTACAGCCTGTTAACGCCATCAGCGCTAAGCAGGTAAAAAACAGTAGCTTTTTCATAACTATTCACTTTTTAGGTTTGTTCTTTGTTGTTATTCCCGCTAAGACGATTACAATCTCACCGCGGGGTTCTTGTTTTGTAAAGTGTGCAATAACTTCTGCCAATGAGCCGCGTACACTTTCTTCGTGTATTTTGGAGATCTCACGACAAACACTTACTTGTCGATCAATTCCAAAGACTGCGGCAAACTGTTGCAAAGTTTTGAGCAGTCGGTAGGGTGACTCATAAAACACCATCGTACGCGTTTCTGCCGTCAACGATTCTAAGAGTGTCTGTCTTCCTTTTTTCTGCGGAAGGAATCCCTCGAAGCAAAATTTGTCACATGGCAGTCCTGATGAGACTAAAGCCGGAATGCAAGCCGTTGCACCGGGGAGACACTGTACCGTGATTCCGGCCTTGATAGCTTCACGAGCCAAGAGAAAACCGGGGTCGCTGATACCCGGAGTACCTGCATCGCTGATGAGTGCAATCGTCTGTCCCGCTTTTAGTCGCTCGACAATTCCGGCTGAGGTGCCGTGTTCATTGAACTTATGATGGGACATTAGATGTCTGTCTATCTTGAAATGCTTCAATAGAATGCCCGAAGTACGCGTATCTTCTGCCAAAATCAGATCGGCCTCTTGCAGTATTCGGATGGCTCGCATCGTCATATCCTCCATATTTCCAACCGGAGTCGGCACGATGTATAACATTCCCATTACTGTCAAATTTACGGGCAAATATAATGAAATAATCAACAACGACAAAAAAAGTACTTGTTTCTTTGCGATTTTTTAAAACATCTTCGTATTTTTGCACCATATTTATAGATATTGATTCGGGGCAAACACCACTGATTATGATGGAGTATTTAACAGGAGAAAAGCATCGTTTCGGCAGAATAGAGGTGGTCTGCGGCTCGATGTTTTCGGGTAAGACAGAGGAATTGATACGGCGGATGAAACGGGCAGAGTTTGCCCGGCAGAAGGTGGAAATATTCAAGCCTTCGATTGACACGCGGTATTCAGAGATGGATGTAGTGAGTCACGACCGTAACACAATCCCATCGACACCTGTCGAATCATCATCGACCATTCTGCTACTCGCATCGGATATTGATGTGGTGGGTATTGACGAGGCTCAATTTTTGGATGATGGACTCATTGATGTGTGCAACGAACTGGCCAATCGAGGTGTGCGCGTCATCGTGGCGGGGCTTGATATGGACTTCCGGGGCCGTCCTTTCGGTCCGATGCCGTCCTTATGCGCCATTGCCGACGAGGTGACCAAGGTGCACGCCATATGTGTGAAGTGTGGTGCCTTAGCCTATGTCAGTCACCGGCTCGTGCAAAATGAGCGGCGCGTACTTCTTGGCGAGCAGACTGAATATGAGCCGCTCTGCCGAGAATGTTATCGGAAAGTTTTGGCCGAAGAAGTCTGTACGAAAGTAACCGATTCACTCCCGATAAACCACGAGCTATGATTAACCAGAAAATCACTTTCGATAAGTTCATCCGTTGGATGCTCGGCGCCTTATTGGTAATCACTGTTTTTCTCATTCTCAATTATCTGAGTGCCGTACTCTTACCCTTTTTCGTGGCGTGGCTTTTGGCTTATCTACTTTATCCCATTGTGAAATTCGTACAGTATAAGCTGCACGTGCGGGTTCGGGCCTTGGCTATTATCATCACGATGCTTTTCGTTATCGGGATTATCTGCGGTATCGTCTATCTCATCATTCCGCCGATGATCGATCAATTTCAACGTTTGGAAGCCGTGGCCACGCACTATCTCAACCAAACGGCACATACCAATCACATTGCTACTGTCATTCAGCAATGGCTGCACGAAAACCAAGCTGAAATCGAGCGCTTCTTCCGTAGTCGTGATTTTAGCAATATACTCAGAGAGGCAATGCCACGCCTGTTCTCTATTATCGGGCAGACTGCCAGTGTGGTTATCAGCATCATTGCTTCGTGCATCACCTTATTATATATGTTTTTTATTCTTTTGGATTACGAATATCTCACTAATAGTTGGATCAAAATTTTCCCCAAGAAGAATCGTCCATTCTGGCAGGAGTTGGCCAAGGATGTGGAGCGCGAACTCAATAACTATATTCGTGGGCAGGGAATCGTTGCTCTTTGTATGGGCATAATGTTCTGTATCGGCTTCACTATCATTGACTTCCCGATGGCCATTGGTCTTGGCATTCTCATCGGCATTCTCGACCTCGTGCCTTATCTGCATACTTTTGCCCTCATCCCTACGGCATTCTTGGCCTTGCTTAAGGCTGCCGATACCGGACAGAACTTTTGGATGATTTTCGGTTTGGCTGTATTGGTGTTTATCATCGTGCAGATTATTAGCGATATGGTTGTCACTCCCAAGGTGATGGGTAAGGCAATGGGGCTTAATCCTGCCATTCTGCTGCTCTCTCTCTCCGTGTGGGGTGCCCTGCTCGGTTTCATCGGACTGATTATCGCACTTCCGCTCACAACGCTTATCATTGCTTATTGGCAACGATATGTAACCAAGGAGTTTGAAAAGGAATGCGATTCATAAGTAGATTCTGGCTTCACTGCGTATAGTTTACCCGGTTTTTCCGTCTGCGAATAAGGACGAGAGACGATACGCTATGGGTATTAATGCGATTCCGACTATAAACTCAATGGCGTTGGTGGCTTTCGTAGAAAGGTATATGACAGGTCGTATACTTGTGGGGCAGAAGTATACGAGTAGTGGGGGAGTGGTCGTATACTTCTCAAATATTCTTAAACCGAGGATTTTCAGTATTGAGATATGGAAGCTTTTTGTTATACTCTCATCAATTAATTTAGAATAGGAACAATCTATGAAATCGAAAACATCGGTCTCCATTTTTCATCTCATTTTAATACTGTTATTTAGATTATCCTTTGATGTTACACAAAAAGTCTGTGAGGCACTTTGATTGCAAAGAATGTTAATGTCTTGTAATTCTATCTAAGAAAAAACAGTATTATTCAATAAAAAACTTATCTTTGTAACATATTTATTAGCTGAGTGGATTCGTCTTTTGATGACGATGAAGCAAAGTGGAAGTCATTGTTTAATAAGCAGAAAGATGCGTATCGACAGACATAGAAGAGTGTTTTTAGCGTGGATGTTGCTGGCAATATTCGCGCTGATGCATATTGTCAAAGACGCACACTTGCACCACTCGATGGAAGAAGCGGGTGTTGAGGCTTCGGCAAACGATGACGGGACAACGATGAAAAGTAGTTGTGTGATTTGTGATTTCACGCTGCACGAAGCCGCGCAGGTGTCTATTGCCGACTTTCATCCGTTATTGTGCTTTACCGTTGTCACCCCTTATGTCATTACTTCGCAGACCGTTTACCGCCATATTGATGCTGTAAACAGTCACTCGCCGCCTTTGGTGGTTTAACCCTTAAAATCCAGATATTTTTTCGTTGATTTTTACGGGCTTCCTAAAAAGTCGTTAAATGCAATGTAACTAACGGTTATTCATCGTGTGAAATGCCGTTGCTTACAAGGCGAATAACGGTGAGTCAGAGCCGTAATTCATTCAGATTCATAAACAGATGAAACACAGTGCATTGCAGTTTTGCAAATGTGTGTCGTGCGTCTTGTTACTGTCTGTTCCCGTTGTGTCATTACGTGCACAACAGGTAACAGGAAATGGCAGTACTGATAAGGTATCGGTAGCAAACGCGGACACGATAAAGACTGCACAGAAAAGGAAAAAACAGAAGTCTGTTCTCGGAAAAGAACAGCAGATTAAAGAAATCGTTGTTACAGGAGAACGCCGGCAGGCGAGTGTAAACAGTGTGAGCGAGAAAATCACATCGAATATGATTGACCGATCGATGGGCAAATCTCTCGCGTCGCTTTTGGAACACGTAAGTGGCGTGAGTTCGATACAGACGGGTACGACGGTGGCTAAACCTGTCATCAACGGTATGTATGGCAATCGGATTTTGATTGTGAACAACGGTGCACGACAGACCGGACAGCAGTGGGGAGCCGATCACGCACCGGAGATTGACCAAAACAGCAGTGGCTCGATAGAGGTAGTCAAGGGTGCAGAATCGGTGAGGTATGGTTCGGAAGCACTCGGTGGCATCATCGTGATGGAGCAAAAGTATCTGCCTTACGGGCAGGAACAAACGACGGGGCACGTCCGGGCGCTTTATGGGAGCAACGGGTTGCGCTATTCGGCAGTAGCTCAGGCCGAGGGGACGATGCCTTTCAATCGAGATATTGCATGGCGATTGCAGGGCACTTATGCCAATTCGGGCGACCAAAAGACAGCCCATTATTTGCTCAATAACACGGGTTATCGTGAGCACGACATCTCAGCTACACTCGGTTATAAGTATCAACGGTTGCGATTGGAGGGATTTTACAGTATGTATAATCTGAAATTGGGCGTAATGCTCAGTGCTCAGCTGGGTAGTGAAGACCTTTTGAAAGAGCGCATTGCATTGGGGCGACCGGTCGAGATTGAGCCTTATACCCGGCACATCACCTATCCTTTCCAGCATGTTGTTCATCACACGGCTATCGGCAAGGTATATTATGATGCGGGAAAATATGGTAATTTCTTTTGGCAGACTGCTTTCCAAGCCGATGATCGGAAAGAAAACCGCGTGCGACGGATGAATCATTCGAATATTCCAGCAGTGAGTATGGATCTCACTTCGTTTCAGAACCAATTGAAATGGACGCTCGGTTACGGCCGGTGGAACACCGAGGCAGGGTCATCTTACCTGCATATTCGCAATAAGAATCAGGCCGGTACGGGAGTGGTGCCGCTTATTCCTAACTACACCGAGTATGATCTCGGCATTTATGCCATACAGAAATATCGCTATAAGATGTGGGATGCCGAGGCCGGTATTCGTTTCGATAATCAGGAAACACGTGCTGCGGGTTATGATTATACGGGTAAACGCTATGGTGGGCACCATATTTTTAGTAATTTCTCATATAACTTGGGTGCTAACTATCGGCCTGATGAGCATTGGAAAATCACGTCTAGCCTTGGATTGGCGTGGCGTGCCCCTCACGTTTACGAACTTTACAGTAACGGAAATGAGTTGGGTTCGGGGATGTTTGTTATAGGAGACTCCACGATGCACTCTGAGCAGAGTACTAAATGGATTACATCCGTTACTTATCGGAGCACTTTTGCCGATGTGCGTCTTGACGGTTACTTGCAATGGATCAACGGATACATCTATGATGAACCGTCTCATCAGTATATCACTATTATCTCCGGGTCTTATCCATTGTTCCAATACAAGCAGACGGATGCTTTCTTCCGCGGTATCGATTTGGATGTAAAGGTGCGTCCGACGGCACATCTTGAATATCATTTGTTGTCGGGACTTATTTGGGCTAATGAACAGAAGACGCACAATTATCTGCCTTATATCCCGTCGGCACGTATCGATCACGATCTTACTTGGTCGGGGATACGACTCGGTGGTATTGATGCGTGGGCACAGTTGAAGCATAGATTCGTGTTCAAGCAGAGACGCTTCAATCCGGACAGCGACCTGATTGCTTTCACACCGGCATCGTACGGTCTTTGGGGATTTGAACTCGGGGCCGACTGGAAGGTGTCGGCAACGAATAAACTTCGTGTATTGGTTGCCGCGGATAACCTTCTAAATAAGGAATATAAAGAGTATACCAATCGCTCGCGATATTATGCTCACGATATGGGGCGTGATATTCGATGCTCGATAGGGTGGTTTTTCTGACGAAATTTACAAGGAAATGAGTAGACAAGTTAACAGGTAAGATTTAGTAAATAACAGTAAATAATTATTTTAAACAACAGAACAATATGAAAAAGAACGTATTAACATCAGTGTTGGTGCTGCTGGGTGCAGCTCTGTTTGCCGTGTCGTTCACTGCTTGCAGCAATGAGCCTGACAAACCGAATAATGAGCCTGAAAACAAACTCCACGAAGACCCTACTAAGGTTACAATCCAGTTGGTGGAGTGCCATATGCACGGCGCGTGGAATAAGATTGAAAGCAATGGCGGACCTCATCAGAATCCCGAGAGCAAAGCCAAGTATCTGAAACGTATACAAGAGATTACCTATGAGGTGAAACCCGGGAAAGGATGGGGCCTTGCAGAGGGTAGTCAGAGTAAGTTTTACGTGATTAAAGCTAACGAATATCCTCTAAAAGACGATCCGAATCCTGCTCCTATTTATCTGATGTTTATTAAGTATTATAACGTGAAAGGCGAGTTGATGAACCAGCAGTTCGTTCAGAACGGGCAGGACGCTATTCATCAGCACTTCTTCACCGTTGAAAACGTTAAGAATCTGATGACTGATGCGGCTATTGGTGATGGTGTGAAAACGACCGATTACATCGAATATAAGTATGTGGATACGACACCTTGGGATAAGACTCACCATAGTGGCGCCGCAACATTGACAGGTAAGAGCAATCCGATTGGGCTGAAAGGCGCTGTCAGATTCCTTAAAGATCGTGTCACAATGAATCTCCGTATTCGTCTGTTGCATGACAACCGTGGTAAGAAAGATCCCAAGACCGGTAGCTTCAGCCCGTTCGATAGTCCTTCGTCTCGTCAGGTTCAAATCGGTTCTTGGGATATTAACATTACTGTTCCGGTAGTGGTTTATGCAGAGAATGAGGATTATATCGAAGGTTATCCTACGACAATGACGCTCAAAGAAGTGCCTGACTATGTAAAGAAACATCCCAATGGTAGTTTAGATAAAGTAGGTAACAACTTGATTCACTCCATTATGAAGGCTTTCAATATCTCGTGGGATGAGGCATTGACAGACTATTGCACGAAATATATCACTTCGGGCGATGCTGAGTCGGGGACCATCTGGCTATAAGCCATTTCAAGTCTGAAATCGACACCTATCCTGCGAAAGGGTAAAAAACATAAAGTTTGTTTTGCATTATCTGACATTTTCAGTATATTTGCAAAACAAACTTTTATGATTTTATGACACAAGAAGAAAAGATAAAGATAGAAGAGCGTATCGTGGATGTGCTCAAGACAGTCTATGACCCTGAGATTCCCGTCAATATTTGGGATTTGGGAATGATTTATAAGGTAGATGTTAAGGACGATTTCTCTGTGGATCTTGATATGACTTTCACTTCTCCCGCTTGTCCTGCTGCCGATTTCATCCTTGATGATGTGCGTACCAAGATTGAGAGTCTTGACGGAATCAAAGGTGTCAATGTCAATCTGGTGTTTGAACCGGAATGGGATCAGAGTATGATGAGCGAAGAAGCAAGGGTAGAGCTGGGATTTGAATGAAGCAGGTTTATTTTCTTTCGGACGCACATTTGGGCTCGTTGGCTATTGAGCACGGACGGATGCAAGAGCGTAGATTGGTGAGATTCCTCGACAGCATCAAGTATAAGGCTGCCGCAATCTACCTTTTGGGCGATATGTTCGACTTTTGGAATGAATATCGTTATGTTGTTCCGAAAGGATATACACGTTTTCTCGGCAAGCTCTCCGAATTGACTGATATGGGTATCGAAGTGCATTTTTTTACGGGTAATCACGATATTTGGACTTACGGTTACTTGGAAGAAGAATGCGGGTTGATAGTCCATACACGTCCCCTTACCACAGAAATCTATGACAAGGTATTTTTCTTGGCACACGGTGATGGCTTGGGCGATCCTGATAATCGTTTTAAACTGTTGCGACGAGTCTTTCATAACCGTACCTGTCAGCGTCTGTTCAATGCAGTACATCCCCGTTGGGGAATGTGGCTGGGACTGACGTGGGCCAAGCACAGCCGGTTGAAGCGTGCCGAGGGAAAAGAGTTGCCTTATCTCGGCGAAGACAAAGAATATTTGGTTCAGTTCACCAAAAACTATATGAAGACACATAGTAATGTAGACTTTTATCTCTACGGGCACCGCCATATTGAGCTTGACCTGATGCTGTCTCGTAAAACCCGGATGATCATTCTCGGCGACTGGATCTGGCAGTTCACCTATGCCGTGTTCGATGGCGAACATATGTTCCTTGAACAATATGTCGAAGGTGAGAGTCAACCTTGAAACTTATCAGATTCGGATATGGAAAATCCTTTCAAGCGGTTTTATACCATTTGAAAGGATTTTATCATTAGCATTTATTGATAATTGTCCTGGTTCTAATCAGAATGTGTATTGCAAACCTATTTGGCAGCGGCGTCAGCAACCGTCCAATATCCAATGACCGTTGCCCAATACGGCAGTTCTGGTATTCGTATAAAACGTGTCGCTGTATTCGAGGAAGAGGTAATGCAGACGTAGATTGAAATCTTGGAAGACGTGGCCATGATTATAGAATTAGTGTTTGTGCTGAAACCTATGTTTCTGGGGTATCCTGACAAGTATACGACCAGTGCCCCACTACTCGTATAGGAGTGTCCCACAAGTATACGACTTGTCATCGTGCTTTCCTACTCTGTCCTTTCAATGGAATATTGATAAATATAACGTGAGCTCATTATAAGCCCACATCATCTGGAAGATATAATTGTTCTTGCTGCTTCTGTTGACAATCGTAGCCTTGTATGTGATGTTACGGTGTCTTGGATAAAAGCGAAAGATAATAAGTGTTTCCGTATAATACTGCTAACGAATCCTTGATTTAAGTCAAGAAAAGTATGAAAGAGAAATATTTATAGCTGAAATACTTGCAATATGTCGGAAATGCTTGTATCTTTGCATCGTGTTTTTCATGGTATTAGATTTAAGGTTAATAAGGTTGGGACTCAGCGGAGCCCCTTTTTTTATATCCGTAAGTTAACGAACCGCACTCTTGATGATAAATATTTGCTTATTCGAAAACCATTCTTTATTTTGCAATTGTAATTTTTGCAGCCGCTGGTTAATCTTTCATACTAGCTCCAAGGCATAATATTGATAGTCGTGAAGTAGGGTGGTGAGAAAGGTTAAACTGTCTTGGTCTTGCTGCTCTATCTCTAAAAAACACCGCACTTTATCCGCAAGCGTGTCGATTTGCCGTTGATTGCTTTGCGAGTAACTGTCAATCGTCTTACGGATGATATCTACTTGGCCGACGGAAAGCCGTTGGGCGGAAACGTAGACGGGGTGGTAGTTTCGGCGGGCATAATCGAACTCATCCAACGTAATGTGCAAATGCTTGTAATCAAGTAGTTGGACAACCATCGTTCCGGCAGCAAGATCGCCCAAACGTTGGTGCTTTCTGGTACAGGCAATGAACAACAGCCCTATACAATAGAAGTAAATATCGATCAGATTGAGCATCCATCGCAACAAGAGGGCCCCCATCGTAGGCGTCGATCCATCGACTTTCACAGTGCGAATATGGCGGATGTGCTTGCCGATTGTCTGCCCGTGGAAAAACATTTCGCAAAGAAACGTGTAACTCATTGCAGGTAATAAGATGAGGAGCGGTATCAACCATTCGGCTGTTCTATTGGCAGATACGCCGTAAAAGTTGTAAAACTCGATGGCGGAGAAGAGGTAACAGAACAGAACTAACATATCGATGAGTCGTGCTACGACACGGTCGCCGATACTGGCCGGTGTCTGACTGATGCGTACGAATTGACCTGTAATAATGTCAGTTGTTGCCATTTTATGTCTGTTACTGTTGCAAAAGTAGAATATTTTTCTTATATTTGCGGTGTCATTTGCGTAAAATCTCATTATCACCTTGAAAGAACTGACGTTTATACGTACACATATCGAGAAATGGCAACAGATGGAAGCTGTGGCCGATGATGCTGCGGAAGAGTCGCCCGACAGGTTGGCTGAAGTCTATATGGATATAACGGCCGATTTGGCTTTTGCCCAGACACATTATCCCTCGTCGCGCATCACGATCTATCTTAATAATTTATCTGCAACATTACACCACGCAATCTACCGCAATAAACGTGAAAAATGGGGGCGCATCATTACTTTTTGGACGCGCGAAGTGCCGCAGACAATGTTTGAGGAGCGCCGCTTGCTGCTTATATCTTTTGTCATTTTTAGTGTATCTGTGCTTATCGGTGTTATCTCTCAACTTGCAGATATCGACTTCGTGCGCCTTATTTTAGGTGACCGTTATGTGGATATGACGCTCGATAATATTGCGCACGGACGGCCGATGGATGTTTATGCCGGTGCACCCGAGATGGGAATGTTCCTGCAAATCACGCTCAACAATATCACGGTAGCTGTCTTTGTATTTGCGATGGGATTGCTGACAAGCATCGGAACGGGCTGGCAACTGTTCCGGAACGGCGTGATGCTCGGTTGTTTCGGGTCGCTTTTCTATCAGCACGGCTTGCTGGGCGAGTCGCTGCTGACCATTTTCCAGCACGGCACATTGGAAATTTCGGCCATCATTGTGGCCGGAGCGGCAGGTCTGGCATTGGGTAATGGTTTCCTGTTCCCGGGCACTTACTCGCGTTTGGAGTCGTTTCAGAGGGGTGCGAAGCGTGGCTTGAAGATAGTCGTCGGCACTGTTCCGCTGTTCGTTGTAGCCGGTTTTATCGAGGGCTTTATTACCCGTCACACCGAGGTTGACGACAGAATCCGTTTTGCGGTGATCTTAGTGTCGCTGGCATTCGTTATTTTTTACTTCATTATTTTACCTTATTATATAGGATATCATACCTCGGCAAATTATCAACAAAGAATTAATTATAATAAAAATGGAAATTAATACACCTAAGATCGAACTCTATCGGGTTCGCACTTTCAGCGAGAAGTTCTCGGCAACATTCGACTTCGTATCTGAGAATTGGCGCGTTTTGCTCAAGTATCTCGCTTATTTCATATTGCCGTTTTGCTTGATTCAGTCTATCGCTTTCAATTCGTGGCTCGGCAATATGTTCAAGATGATGCGTCAGGCTTACACAAGACAGATTGCAGACGATATGATGCAGACCTATATAATGGGCTATGTGGCAGTTCTCTTGACATTTGTCGTCGCGTCGTTTCTGATGAATATTGTTGTATATAGCTTGCTTAAACTCTATTTCGGACGTGAGAACCGTTTGCAAGGACTTACTTTTCGTGAACTATTACCCACGTTGAAGCAAAGCGCATTGCGTATAGTTGTGGCCGTAGTTGTGGGTTGCGGCTTGGGGATTGTGGTTTCTGTGGCGATGGTTATATTGACACTTATCACACCGTTAACGCTCATTGTCACTTATCCGGGGCTTATTATCTGCGTCATTCCATTGGCTTTGCTCACACCGATATTTATTTTTGAAGAGATAGATGTGATTGGGAATGTCAAGAAAACTTTCCGATTGGGCTTCAATACGTGGGGCGGTATCTTCGCATTAGGTTTCGTTGTGAGTATCATCGCTTATCTGTTGATTGGTGTTTTGTCTTTGCCGTGGGGTATTGCTGTTATGAGTGAAGGTCTATTTGATATGTCTACCGCTGCAAGTAACGGTGTCTCTGAGAATGTTTTCGTCAGCTTCTTTGCCTATTTGGCAGGTATCGTACAATCGTTCGGTATGTATCTCGGTGCCGCGTTGATTTTGATTGCAATGACTTTTCAATATGGTCACGCAGCCGAAAAGTTAGATTCGGTGTCCGTGAAAAAGGAAATAGACCATTTTGAGACATTGGCTGATAAGAATACAGATGATTTTGAAGAGTTTGAGGGTCCTAAAAGGGATATCGATGACTTTGAAAATCTGTAACAGGGAGCGATGACCGGTACTGCCATTGACACGCTGACTGTCGACACTACTGCGCTGAATGCGTGGCGGGCAGATGAGCACTATAACTATGCACGTGAATTGGTGCAGGCGGACTCAGACCTTTCGGATCGTGCGGCATCCTGGTTTTCACAGCTCATCAGGTCGGTATTTCACAACGATTTTTACCAAATCAACGGTAGGTGGATATGGTTTGTCCTCGGTATAGCGTGTATCGGTCTGCTCATTTATTTCTTTTGGCGCATTATACCACGCCAGTTCGGTCGCAATCAGCGGTCGGCAATAGCTTATTCAGTGGAAGAAGACTCCATTTACGGTATCAACTTTTCGGCGCAAATCCGTCAAGCGATGGAGCGAAAAGCCTATCGTGAGGCCGTGCGACTTATTTATTTACAGACGTTGAAGATGCTCAGCGACGGCGGACAGATTGATTGGCAACCTTATAAGACACCTACACAATACACGTTGGAAGTCAATACATCGCTCTTCCGGGTATTTACAACCCATTTCCTACGCATTCGTTATGGCGGATTCGAAGCCACGCCATCTCTTTGTGAAGAAATGATGCGTTTGCAAGCAGTCATTAGAGAGGAGGTGCCAGAATGAGAGGTAGTCGTATTTTCTTTATTGTCATCGCCGTGATGGCGATCTTGCTTTTCATTGTTCAGATGCAGATGCCGAAGCCGTTCGACTGGACTCCCACATTCGGTCACCGCGATTCGAATCCTTTCGGATGTCTTGTCTTCGACAGCGTAATGGCTCAAACGATGCCGCACGGCTACCGGGTAGAGCGTAAGACACTTTATCAGATGAGTAAGGAAAGGGGAAAACAGGCAGTATTGCTCGTCTCCGATCAGTTAGATTTGAATAGAACCGACATCCGGGAAATTAAGAAACTCCTGGCAGAGGGCAGTAAAGTGATGCTCGTTGCGTGTCGTCGTTACGGTGAAGATACTGATAGTCTGCTGTTCAAAAACTTCGGGATTGATGTCAAATCGAATGGAGATTATTTTGATTTTACCGCACTGAGAAAGCAATTCGTCGGCAAAGAGATGGCACTCTATACGCCAGTCTATTGGCGAGGAACTTCTGCGCCCTATCCGCAAGCCGTTTATTCTGTTTATGCACAATTGTTGAGTGATAAGTTGATTGCCGACTCTGCGGTCGCAATTGACAGTCTTTCGAATGGTCGATTAAGGCAGGATCTCTTGGCTGCAAAGCGTAAAGTGGGGCATGGCGAACTGATTTTGGTGAGTCATCCGTTGCTCTTTACCAACTTCGGATTGCTCAACGGACATGCCGAAAATTATATAATGAGACTGATGAATGAGGTCGCTGACCGATCTGTTGTGCGTCTCGACACCAGTCCATTGGCCTTGCAAACAGGGCGAAACGAGATCTCTCCGTTCCGATATTTCCTGCAACAACCACCGCTTCGATGGGCTTTGTATCTGTCGTTGATAACCGTTCTCCTGATGATGGGTTTCACGGCGCGTCGTCGCCAGCGTGTAATTCCGGTAGTAAAAACACCGGACAATAAATCATTGGAGTTTGTTCAGCTCATCGGAACACTCTATTATCAGCAGCACGATAATACTGATTTGGTGCGTAAAAAGTTTATTTATTTTGCCGAAACACTGCGTGAGCGATTGATGGTGGATGTGGAAGATACAGCCGATAACAACCGCACAGTCTCCGTCTTGTCACAGAAGACGGGTATTGCACGGGAAGAAATCGACGCGATTATCAAAGACTTGCGACTGGCTTACCATTACGAAGCCAACATTTCACAACAGGAAATGCAGCAATATATCGATAAAATGAATAAAATAATCAATGAAATATAGATGATGGAAGAACAAAGAATAGATCTTACAGGCTTTGCCGAGAAGATGCAACAGCTGAAACAGCAGATTGCTCAAGTGATTGTGGGGCAAGACGAGGCCGTGAGTCTCGTGCTCACGTGCATTCTTTCGGGCGGTCATATCTTGTTAGAAGGTGTGCCGGGAACAGCAAAGACATTGCTGGCAAGGCTTATTGCAAGACTGATTGATGCCCGTTTCAGCCGCGTGCAATTTACACCCGATTTGATGCCGAGTGATGTTCTCGGTACGACTGTATTCAATTTGAAGACCTCTGAATTTGATTTTCACGAGGGACCGATATTTGCCGATCTCGTGTTGGTAGATGAAATCAACCGCGCTCCGGCCAAAACGCAGGCAGCTTTGTTTGAGGTGATGGAAGAAAAGCAGGTGACGATTGACGGAACGACACACAAGATGGGTGATCTTTACACCATTCTTGCTACGCAAAACCCTGTGGAGCAGGAGGGAACTTACAAATTGCCGGAGGCCCAGTTAGATCGATTTCTGATGAAAATAGACATCGGTTATCCTTCGGCCGACGAAGAGGTGCACATCTTGGAGCGGCATCAGAATAATGCTCAGTTGGTGAAACTCGCCGGTATTTCCCCCATTCTTACAGGTGATGAATTATTACAGATGCGTGCATTGACAGACAGTGTGGTCGTAGATCACACGCTCCTGCGATACATCGCACAGTTAGTGCAGCAGACGCGAAGCAGTAAAGCGGTGTATTTGGGCGCTTCTCCTCGTGCTTCCGTAGCCATTTTGCAGACTGCCAAAGCATCGGCACTGTTGCAAGGACGCGATTTCGTGACACCGGACGACATCAAATTTGTAACGCCGGCAGTGCTTCAGCACCGTCTGATACTGACAGCCGAAGCGGAAATGGAAGGTTATAGCCTTTCGAAAGTAGCCCGCAAGTTGATCGATAAGGTTGAAGTACCAAAGTGATGTATCTTTCCCGCAGGTTTTATATTGCATCGGTCATCCTTATTTTGCTCATTGCCGGAGGATATTTTTACGGTCCGTTGTTTGATATCGGACGGTGGATGCTTGCGGCGTTTATCGTTCTTGTGTTAACAGAAGCAGTGTTTCTGTATGCCCGAGATGGCCTGACAGCCGAGCGAACGTGTGCCCGACGCTTTTCAAATGGTGATGACAATGAGGTGAAGATACGTGTAGAGAGCAGCTATCCGATGTTTGTTCGTTTGACAGTAATCGATGAAATACCTGCCGTTTTCCAGCGTCGCGATGTCTGTTTCCGGCTGAATCTGAGTCCCGGTAAGGGCAAGACCATTCGTTATCGGCTGCATCCTGTTAAGCGAGGTGTGTATGGATTTGGTAGGATTCGTATATTTGCGTCTACACGTCTCAGTTTGATCGAGCGCCGTTTCACCTGTGGAACTCCCGTGGATATTAAAGTTTATCCGGCTTATTTGATGCTACGGCAATATGAATTGATGGCTGTTAGCAATCGATTAACAGAGCTTGGGATTAAGAAAATACGACGAGTGGGGCATCATACGGAGTTTGAACAGATTAAGGATTATGTCAAAGGCGATGACTATCGCACGATTAATTGGAAAGCAAGTGCCCGTCGGCATCAATTGATGGTGAATGTTTACCAGGATGAGCGGTCGCAACAAATCTTCAATCTTATCGATAAAGGGCGCGTGATGCAGCAGGCTTTCCTGGGTATGACGTTGTTAGATTATGCCATCAATGCTGCACTTGTACTCTCGTTTGTTGCAATGAACCGCGATGATAAGGCGGGCCTCGTTACGTTTAATGAGTGTTTCGATACCTTTGTTCCGGCCTCGAAACGTCACGGACAGCTACAAAACATCTTAGAAACTCTATATGCACAAGAGACGACTTTCGGCGAAACAGACTTCTCAGCGCTTTCGGCCAATCTCAACCTGCACGTCAACAAACGTTCGTTGCTTGTTCTTTATACCAATTTTAGCGGCATATCAAGTTTGAAAAGGCAGTTGCCTTATCTCAGACAACTCAATCGCCACCATCGGTTATTGGTCGTTTTTTTTGAGGATGAGCAGCTGAAAGCCTACATTCGTACACCGGCTACGAATACGGAAGAATATTATCGGCATGTGATTGCCGAGAAATTTGCCTACGAGCAGAGGCTTGTCGTCTCTACATTGCAGCAGAACGGCATCTCATCTCTGCTTACTACGCCGGCCAATCTGTCCGTGGCCGTTATCAATAAATATTTAGAAATGAAAGCTCGGCAGGCTATTAATTAAAATTTGAATAGGTATGACAAGAATATCTTATTATAATAACAGGATCGATGACCTTACACGCGAGATTGCCTTGTTACGAAATCGTAGCCGCTTTTTTGTGGGCGGCGAAATCGTTTCATTCTTGGCGATGATCGGTTTTGTCGTACTTTACACGGTGCTTGCCGACAGTACGTGGACATTGGCACTGTCGGTGTTGTCGTTAGCGGCATATATTGTGATTCGTCGGATGGATGTTCAGACGAGTGAGAAAATGCAGCAGTTGGAAGATTTGCGTACAGTTTATACGGACGAGGTGGCTGGTGCCAGGGGCGATTTTACGTGTTTCGATGCCGGTGAACGATATGTAGACCCACATCACGCGTTCACTTTCGACCTTGATATATTCGGACGCGATTCACTTTTCAACCGAATCAATCGTACAATAACTTCGGGTGGCAGCGATCGTCTGGCCCGATACCTGTCGCTTTCGGATGTAAACGACCGGTCGGAAATCATCGATGCCTTTGCCGAAGACGAACCGTGGCGGGCCGTGTTTATGTCGCTTGGTAAGCGAATGAAGATCGATACTGCCGAGATGAAACGTATTCTGAGACTCGTAAGCCGCGTGAAGATTGTTCCAAAAGCTCGTTCTAAGGCATTTTTGATTGCAGCCTATGCGTTGATAACAGGGCTTTTCGTATCTCTCTTATTGGCAATAATGGGCCGGGTAAGTGCCGATATCCCGATTTGGTGGGCCTTGTTACAGTTCTTTTTTGTATTTATACTGACTAAACGAGCACTCGGCGACATCTCCAAAAACGTAAATACGCTGCACGCGCAACTGAAAAAGTACATCGATATGATACGTCATTGTGCTATCAAAAAAGATGTTCCGCGAGGGGCAGCAGTTCATTTTGCGTCTCTTTCGGAAGCAATGGCATCGTTTGAACAGCTGGATCGTGTACTCGACGGACTCGACCGACGTAGCAATATACTTGGTTTGTTCTTTGCAGACGCATTCTTTCTGAGTGACTTTTTCCTCATTCGTCGTTTCTTGCAATGGCAGGCCGCCTATCTCAATCGGATTGATAACTGGATTGACAGCGTGAGTACGATAGATGCTTGGGTGTCGATGGGTACATTCCGATATAATCATCCCGAGGCAGGGTGGGGTGAAATCGTAGAATCGGATGAAATCGTTTATGAGACGGAAGGGCTGTATCATCCCTTCCTCGGGCCACAAGCCGTACGCAATAATTTCGTTATACGTAATGGAAACTATTATATGATAACGGGTGCGAATATGGCGGGCAAAAGCACATTCCTACGCTCTGTCGGGGTGAATTACGTGCTTGCCCGGAACGGAATGCCGGTTTTTGCCGACCGTTTGCGGGTTTCTTGTTTCTCATTGTTCAGCAGTATGCGAACCACCGACGATCTTACGCACGGCATTTCTTACTTCAATGCCGAGCTGTTGCGGCTCAAACAGCTCATCGACAGTTGTCAACGGCAGTCTCGCACATTGATTATTCTCGACGAAATACTGAAAGGCACCAATTCGTTGGATAAACTCAACGGCTCGCGTCTGTTTCTTCAAGCTGTTGCTAAGTTGCCCGTGAGCGGCATTATTGCCACACACGACCTCGAATTATCCAAAATGAGCGATGCGTTTCCGGCTCGTTTCCACAACTACTGTTTTGAGATCGAACTCGGAACGGCCGTCACTTACACTTACAAAATCACTCCCGGCGTGGCCCGTAATCAGAATGCCACGTTCTTGTTAGAGCAGATGCTGCAAGAGATAGATCACGTATGATCGTATCGGCAGAAATGAAATTCTCAGAGATTTATTCTGTTTTATTCGTATAAATGATTAGCTTTGTGACGATTTATTACCTGAATGGCGAGAAGTTTAACTAAAAGTCTTTTATATGTTCAATAGATTTGTAATGATAGTCGGAGTCTTTTTGCTCTGCTCGTCACCCGTAATCGCCCAACACAAGATTTGGGTCGAGGCTGATGGAAGTATTTATATACAACGAGGTGATAATGGTATCTTCGGTGCTTCCATATTAGGGAAAAAGGAAATCAAGAAGAATCTCTTCATCGGTGTAGGTGTAACTTGGCTGATGTCGCGGTTGGATGCAAGTGGAACAAAGGTAGAAGACGGAGTTCGTTACTCTATGGATGCTTCTACGGTGTATCGATTTGCGGGCAAACTTACCGCTACTTGGAACATTCCCGTGGCGTTTCAGTCGGGCTTTTATGTCGATGGAACATTGATGGCGGATATTTTGCCGTTTGACTATGCGAAACTTCATCGTGATGTCGGTGACTCAAAGAATCACAATCGGGGCAAACTCTTGTTCACGGGATTCTCTCCCGGCGCCTTTATCGGCGGTGGAATCTATCACGATTTTAAGCGAAAGAAACATCCGTTGCGTGTCTCTTTGGGATTGGAATACGGTTACTTTGATTTCTTTTATGCCTATCGACACGGCCGAATTTATGGTCAGAGGCTTTCATCTTTTGTCGATACAGGCCGGACGTGGTATGGGGCTACGATTCGATTCAGTAGCTTTTGAAAACAGCAGATTATCTGTGTATATATATTAAAATAAAGAACTTTATTGTAAATAAAATGTAAAAATAGGACGTTTGTTGCTTATATATTTGGAGTTATTATAAAAGTTACCTATATTTGCAACGTGTTTTTCATAGTATTAGATTTAAGGTTAACAAGGTCGGGCCCAGCGGGGCCCATTTTTTTACACGTATTTGAAAGACCGAATTAAATGAATACAGATAAATTTTGCTTCTTTTGAAGCGGAGAACGGTGATAATTTGTTATTGCATTTGTATTGTTCTGTATATCAATTCATTATAGTATTTGTTCTCATTAGTTCTTTGTCGCGTTGCGTTTAACTGTTAAACGTGTTGCGAAAAGTCGTTATTTACACGCCAATAGACGGCTTTTCGCAATGCAAGTAACTGTTACTTGTAAAACCGTTTTTATGTTATTGATAATCAGGTAAGTAGAGACTGTATCTGATTTTTGTTTTCCGCTCTTTCAAGTTCAATTATTTTAAATGTTACTTTTTGTGACCTAAAAGATGATGAAGTGAAAGCAAAGGATAGATTCTTTATGAAATAAATTTGGATCATCAAAAAACTTAAACTACCTTTGCGGTGAAATAGACGATATCTCGAGAAGTGGGGCATCGGCATTGTATTCTGTTTATGTTATTTCGGATGAGATTCTGTGGATGAATGAATCATCCTCGGTAACACGTTTGTTTAAGTGATGATAAGATAGTATGAATAAATATTTAGCAGAAATAGTCGGTACGATGGTGCTGGTGTTGATAGGTTGCAGCGTAGCTGTCAGTCTGAATTGTTCTTCTGACTGTACAGATGTGGCCAATGTAAGCACGGTTATCGGCACGGCAATGGTTTTCAGCCTTTCAGTAGTAGCTATGGTTTATACGATTGGCGGTATTTCAGGATGTCATATGTCGTTGTAAATTAACCGCTTTTACTTGATGATGCATACTTCTAAGTCCGCTTTGACCGATAAACGATATGTAGTGCCATTTGTGTTGGTAACGATATTGTTTTTCTTATGGGGCTTCGCACGGGCCATTCTCGATGTGCTGAATAAGCATTTGCAGAACGAGATCCATATCACGATTACCCAATCGGCATTGATCCAAGTTACAACCTATTGGGGATATTTTGTGATGGCTATTCCGGCAGGACTATTTATCAATCGATTCGGCTATCGACGAGGTGTCGTTTTCGGGCTGTTGCTGTTCGGAATGGGGGCTCTACTCTTTATTCCCGGTGCTTATATTGGTACCTTTTATGCCTTTCTGGGGGCCCTGTTCATCATCGGTTGCGGCCTCACTTTTCTTGAAACGGCTGCCAATCCCTATGTAACGGAGTTGGGAGACAGAGCTACAGCCACAAGCAGACTCAATCTCTCGCAGTCGTTCAACGGTTTGGGAAGCCTCTTTGCAACGTTTGTTGTGGGGCAATTTTTCTTTCGGCAGACGGGGACCGGTGGTGATGTGACAGTTCCTTACACGATTTTAGGGGTGTTGGTACTGATCATTGCCTTTGTGTTTTCACGCGTGAATCTGCCCGAAATACCTCATCCTGTAATAGAAGAAAAGGAGAATGAAATGAGCGGAAACTTCGCTCGGCTGTGGCGGCACAAGTTATTTGTTTTTGGATTGATAGCTTTGCTTGCTTATGAAGTGGCCGAAATATCTATCAACAGTTATTTTATCAACTTTGTAACAGCCCAGGGATGGATGAATGATAACACGGCTTCGGTGGTATTGACGATAGCTTTGGCTTTCTTTATGGTGGGTAGATTTGCAGGTAGTTGGATGATGCGGCAGATCGATGCACGGCTTGTACTGCTCTGCTGTGCGGTTGGCTGCGTGGTGTGTATCGGTTTAGTGTTGAATGATTTTGGCCCGATTTCGATGGTGGCATTGATCGGTAACTATTTGTTTGAGGCCATAATGTTTCCTACAATCTTCTCTTTGGCTTTGTCGGGATTGGGAAATCTCACCAAGAGTGCGTCTTCGTTGCTGATGATGACACCTATCGGAGGCTGCGGTTTCTTGTTGATGGGTTATGTGGCAGACCACGTCGGACCAGTGGTTCCGTTCCTCCTGCCATTCTTCGGATATATGATAGTTTTGGCTTATGCCGTCTGTTTGTATAAAATAAAGCGGTACTTGAAAAGCGCTAAAATGCAAAGCCCGGTTGACAAATATTGAATTGTTAATAGATTTAACCTCATCGGCATATTAAAAACTCTGCTATTACTTTGCATTGACAAATTAATGTGTTAATTTTGCACGCGATTAGATTCAGGCTTTTCAAATAAATTAATAAATTATGGTAGATTACAAATCATTAGGCTTGGTAAATACTCGTGAGATGTTTAAGCGAGCCATCAACGGCGGTTATGCTATTCCGGCATTCAACTTCAATAATATGGAGCAGTTGCAGGCCATTATCAAGGCTTCTTCTGACCTGAAATCGCCAGTTATTTTGCAAGTTTCCAAGGGCGCTCGGAATTATGCTAACCAGACACTTTTGCGCTATATGGCTCAGGGAGCCGTTGAGTACGCAAAAGAGTTGGGGTGCAAACATCCTGAGATTGTTCTGCATTTGGATCATGGAGATACGTTCGAGACTTGTAAGAGTTGTATCGATTACGGTTTCTCTTCGGTGATGATCGATGGTTCTTCGCTGCCTTATGATGAGAATGTAGCCCTGACCAAGAAAGTGGTTGACTATGCGCACCAATTCGATGTGACCGTAGAAGGCGAGTTAGGTGTGCTTGCAGGCGTAGAAGATGAGGTTGTTGCGGAAGTATCTCATTACACAAAGCCGGAAGAAGTGATCGACTTCACCAGCAAGACAGGCGTTGATTCGTTGGCTATTTCCATCGGAACATCCCACGGTGCTTATAAGTTTACCCCGGAACAGTGCACCCGCGACCCGAAGACTGGTCTGCTGATTCCGCCTCCATTGGCATTCGACGTGCTTGATGAGATTATGAAGAAGTTGCCTGGATTCCCTATCGTGCTCCACGGTTCTTCATCCGTTCCACAGGAATATGTGAAGATTATCAATGAGAATGGCGGTAAGTTGCCCGATGCAGTAGGTATTCCCGAAGAACAACTCCGCAAGGCTTCCAAGAGTGCTGTATGCAAAATTAATATCGACTCAGATTCTCGTCTGGCCTTTACGGCAGCTGTCCGCAAGGTGTTCAACGAGAAACCGGGCGAGTTCGACCCGCGTAAATACTGCGGTCCAGCACGCGATCTGATGACAGAACTATACAAACATAAGATCATTGATGTGCTTGGCTCTGACAATAAACTGGCTCAATTAGACTAAGAGATACATTTTAGTTTGACATATTATGAAAAAGCAGAGGATTCATAACAATGATCCTCTGCTTTTTTTATTGTTAGCTATTATGTATCTGTATATAAAAGTCGCTCAGATCGGCAGCGAATAATGATCGGGGCGACTCTTGTTTCTCTAACGAGAATTAGGCGTCGGCCTCTGATAATTGTGCAGCCTGCGAATATTTGCGAGCTCCTAATTCTTTGTCAAGCATATAAATGCCGTAGCCGTTATCTTTAATCATCTTCAAATTATCGATAATCGTCTTGGCATTTTCTTCTTCTTCGACTTGCTCATCGATAAACCACTGCAACATACTCTGCGTTGCATAGTCTTTTTCTGCACTCGTAAGAGCGAACAAGTCATTGATCATATCAGTCACTTTCTGCTCGTGATGTAATGTGCTTTCAAATAGATTGAGTAGCGAGTTCCATTCTGTCGGAACAGCATTAATAGGTTTCAGTTCTACCTTTCCATTGCGGGAGATAATGTAGTTAAATAAAATCTTGGCATGATCCTGCTCTTCTTTGAACTGGACTTCAAACCAACGGCCCATTCCCGGTTGACCTTGTGCGTGGCAATAAGCGGCCATCGATAAGTAGAGATATGCCGACCACATCTCTGCATTGATTTGTACGTTGAGTGCATCTTCAATTTTTTTCTTTAGCATAATGTTTTTGTTTTTAAGTGTTTGTTTCTGTTTTGATTTGTACAAAGGTACGAAAAAACTTCTGATAGTGTATCTTCGTTATTAGAGAAAATATCTTGATTTTTCTGCGAATACAGTAATTAAAAATATAATTAACCATTATTCGTTATTTGAAGAAATTGAATTAACGAAATCAAATATTCATTTCCAATGAAGATATATGCTTCAATAAATATCGGATAAATTATAAATTTTGAGTACGAATGATATATATATTAATAATTTAAGTATTTGTTCGCAATACTGACTATAATTGATGAAGATACCTTGAAGTTGTAAAAGGGTAGGAGAGGGTGTGCTATCAATAGGATGGAAGTGAAGACTTATAAAGGGAATCTATACGTTTTTTGAGGAGTCAAACTGATTTCAAGGCTGCAATTATGTTTTTTTACATTCGAAGATCGTGTGAAGTCAACAGATTTTCTTAACTTTGCAATCTCATTATATATAAGTACGAAAACGTATGTCTGGGATCAAACAAATCAAAACGGCCCTTATTTCCGTTTATCATAAGGATGGCTTGGAGGAATTACTTGCCAAATTGAGTGCCGAAGGTGTGCACTTTTTGTCAACCGGTGGTACGCAGAAGTTCATTGAATCATTGGGATATTCGTGTCAAGCGGTTGAGAGTTTGACTTCTTATCCATCGATTTTAGGTGGTCGAGTGAAAACTTTGCACCCGAAGATTTTCGGTGGAATATTAGCTCGGCGGGACGATGACGGTGATCAGGAGCAGATGAAACAGTATGAGATTCCGGCCATTGATCTGGTTATTGTAGACCTGTATCCGTTTGAGCAGACTGTGGCTGAAGACGCATCAGAGACCGAAATTATTGAGAAAATAGACATTGGCGGTATCTCACTGATACGTGCTGGTGCTAAGAATTTCAATGATGTGGTTATCGTTCCGAGTAAAGCCGACTATCGCGTATTGCTCGATCTGCTGAACGAAAAAGGTGCACAGACCGATATTGAAGATCGGAAAATGCTGGCAGCGCGTGCATTTGGTGTGAGCAGTCGTTATGATATGGCTATTCACACGTGGTTTGCCGAATAAGAAATATTTATCGCTATAATTCAAAAGACTAAGAAATGGGATTTTTTTCGTTTGTTCAGGAAATTGCAATGGACCTCGGAACGGCTAATACCATCATCATCAGCGATGATAAAATCGTGGTGGATGAGCCGTCGGTCGTAGCCCTTGATCGCCGTACGGACAAGATGATAGCTGTCGGGGAGAAGGCAAAGATGATGTATGAGAAGACTCACGACAACATCCGAACGATCCGTCCGCTGCGTGACGGAGTGATAGCTGACTTTACGGCGTGCGAACAAATGATGCGCGGATTGATCAGAATGGTACACACTGGGAGTCGTTTGTTTTCTCCGTCGCTGCGAATGGTCATCGGAGTGCCATCGGGAAGTACTGAAGTAGAGCTTCGTGCCGTGCGTGATTCGGCCGAACACGCCGACGGTCGCGACGTTTATCTGATTTTTGAACCAATGGCTGCAGCTATTGGTATCGGCATAGATGTTGAGGCTCCGGAGGGTAATATGATAGTCGATATCGGCGGTGGAAGTACCGAGATTGCTGTAATCTCTTTGGGCGGAATCGTTTCCAACAATTCGATTCGTGTTGCCGGCGATGATCTTACAGCTGATATTCAGGAGTATATGAGTCGTCAGCATAATGTGAAGGTGAGTGAGCGAATGGCCGAACGTATCAAGATACATGTGGGATCGGCACTGACTGATCTTGGAGAAGAAGCTCCCGAGGATTACATCGTGCATGGACCGAACCGTATTACGGCTCTTCCGATGGAGGTTCCGGTTTGTTATCAAGAGATTGCACATTGTCTTGACAAGACGGTTGCTAAGATAGAGAATGCCGTTTTGTCTGCTTTGGAGAATACGCCGCCCGAACTTTATGCTGATATTGTGAAGAACGGCATCTATCTTAGTGGTGGCGGAGCATTGCTTCGAGGTTTGGACCGTCGCTTGCAGGATAAGATCAATATCCCGTTCCATATTGCCGAAGATCCGTTGCACAGTGTGGCGAAAGGTGCCGGCATAGCTTTAAAAAACGTAGATCGTTTCTCGTTCCTGATGAGATAGGGCTATGCGGAATCTCTTGGAGTTTCTTGCAAAATACAATCATTGGTTCGTTTTCATCATCCTCGAAGTGATTGGTCTGGTATTGTTGTTCCAATACAACAACTATCAGGGCAGTGTATGGTTTTCTTCAGCTAATGTCGTGAGCGGCAAATTGTATGGATGGAGTTCCGAAGCAGCAGCTTTTTTTTCACTGCGCGGAGTAAATGAAGAACTGACGCGGCGCAATTTGTATCTTGAACAGCAAGTACGAATTCTTTCAGATTCCCTTGTAAAGACGGGAAGAGATAGTGTGGCATTGTCTCAAAGTCAGCTGTCTGTGCTCAAACAATACCGACTGATACCTGCTAAGGTAGTGAGCAACACCGTTAATAAGGCCGATAACTTTATCACCATAGACAAAGGAGCGGCCGACGGAGTTCATAAAGATATGGGAGTAGCTTGCGGAAGTGGTGTCGTGGGCATTGTCTATATGGTATCGACGCATTATTCTGTAGTGATTCCTGTGCTTAGTTTGCAGTCGAATATCGGTTGTGCCATTCAGGGCCGGGACTATTTCGGAGTTTTGCATTGGGCCGGCGGTGCTGTCGATATGGCTTATGTTGATGACATTCCCCGGCACGCGCACTTCAAACTGTATGAAAAGGTGGTTACCAGTGGTTATTCTTCGATTTTTCCGCCGGGCATCTTAGTGGGTACGATCAAGCACGTTTATAATTCCGCCGATGGTCTATCTTATCGATTAAAAGTACAGTTGTCTACCGATTTCGGGAAACTTCGTGATGTGTGTGTTATTGACAATGCACCGATGGAAGAACGTTTGCAATTATTGAGAGCTGCTCAAGATTCGTTAACTTCTAAGCAACAGTAAAGGAGACAGCTATGAATTTGAATTTAATCAAAAGGTTATTAGGGTTTATTCTCCTCTTGTTGGTACAAGTGTTGGTATTAAATCACATCCATCTTTTCAATTGTGCGACTCCGCTCCTTTATGTTTACATCGTATTGTTGTTTCGCCGTGATTATCCTCGGACTGGTATTTTGATGTGGTGTTTTCTAACGGGACTCTTTGTGGATATATTTTCCAATACGCCTGGTGTGGCAACTTTGTCAATGACTTTTATGGGACTCATTCAGCCTTATTTGCTGATGCTGTTCGTTTCCCGCGATAATTCGGACGATTTCAAGCCCACGATGAAATCGCTGGGAGTAGCAAAGTTTGTTTATTATACCATCCTTTCAGTCATGATTTACTGTTTGTTATTCTTCACGTTTGAGACATTCAGCTTTTTCAATTGGCAGCAATGGATAGCGTGTGTAGGCGGAAGTACGGTTCTTACCGTTATCTTGATTTTGGTGATTGAGAATATGAGGGAACGCAATTAATGAAGGATTTTAATCTTGAAAATCGTCGTTTGGTAATCGGTGGAGTGGCTGTGGCAATCGTGGTCATTTATATTGTGCGACTCTTTACGCTGCAACTGATGAGCGACGACTACAAGAAGAATGCGGACAGTAATGCCTTTCAAAAGAAAATAGAATATCCCTCACGTGGCATTATTACTGATCGCAGCGGTAAATTGCTGGTTTACAATCAACCTGCTTACGACATAATGGTGGTGATGAATGAAGAGAATGGTCGGCTTGATACTGCTGAGTTTTGTGATGCTTTGGGCATAACCAAGGAATTCTTTATCAAAAGAATGAATGATATCAAGGACAGATCAAAAAATCCCGGATACTCTCGTTTCACCCAACAGCAGTTTATGAGTCAGCTCCCCGACAAGGTTTTCAGTATTTTCCGAGAGAAGATGTTTCGTTTTCCGGGCTTTTATATACAGAAGCGCAGTGTGCGTCAGTATCAATATCCCTATGCTGCGCACGTTTTAGGAGATGTAGCGGAGGTCTCGGAAGGTGATATTGAAGAGGATGATTATTATCAATCGGGCGATTATATCGGTAAACAGGGTGTCGAGCGATCTTATGAAAAGCTGCTCCGCGGAGAAAAAGGTGTGCAGATACTTTTGCGTGATGCTCACGGAAGAATACAAGGGAGCTATCAGAACGGGCGCTTCGATCACCGACCAGTTGCAGGGAAAGACCTCACGTTAAGTCTTGACATTAAGTTACAGGCACTTGGAGAGCGATTGATGGAAGGAAAAATCGGTAGTATCGTCGCTATTGAACCATCCACCGGTGAAGTGCTGTGTATGGTTTCGTCACCCACTTACGATCCGCGAGTTATGGTGGGGCGCCAACGTGGAAAGAATCATCTTACCTTGTCGCGCAATATTCGGAAACCTTTGCTGAATCGCTCGATAATGGGGCAATATCCGCCCGGATCGACCTTTAAAACTTCTCAAGGTTTGACATATATGTCCGAAGGAATCATTACGCCATATACGATGTTCCCCTGTCATCGCGGCTTTTTCTATCGCGGTCTGCACGTGGGATGCCACGGACACGCTTCGCCGATTAATTTGGTTGAAGCCATCAGTACCTCCTGCAATGCTTATTTTTGTTGGGGATTGTATTATATGATGTCCAACCGACGTAAATATAGGAATGTGGAGAGGGCGATGAATACGTGGCGTGATTATATGGTTAGTATGGGATTCGGTTACAAGCTCGGCATCGATTTACCCGGAGAGAAACGCGGATTGATACCCAATGCCACATTTTATGATAAGGCTTATCACGGGTCTTGGAACGGACTGACTGTTATTAGTATTGCTATCGGACAGGGTGAAGTCAATCTTACGCCGTTGCAGATAGCCAATCTCGGAGCTACTATCGCCAATCGCGGCTATTATTATGTGCCTCACGTGGTGCGGAAAGTGCAAGACGAGCCCTTGGATACTGTGTTCACGCGTAGGCATTACACCCGAGCAAGTCGACGTGCTTACGACTATATCGTAGCCGGAATGCGTTCATCAGTAATTAAGGGAACGTGTAAAGAGGCTAATCGTGCTGATTATCTCGTCTGTGGAAAGACAGGAACAGCGCAAAACCGTGGACAGGACCATTCTGTTTTTATGGGATTTGCCCCGATGGAGAAGCCTCGGATCGCTATCGCTGTATATGTGGAGAATGGTGGTTTCGGTGCTGACTATGGTGTTCCTATCGGCTCTTTGATGATGGAACAATATATAAAAGGTAAACTCTCTGCCGCTTCTGAAAAGCGTGCGGCAGACTTTCAACGACGAAGAATTGCGTATGGAGCGAGGAATAGATAAACCGCACAGTGTGCTTGCATCGCTCGACTGGTGGACGATAGCCATCTATCTGTTGTTGCTCATCTTCGGATGGGTCAGTGTTTGCGGAGCAAGTTATACATACGGCGACACCGATATTTTCAGTCTCGGCACGCGTTCGGGAATGCAGATCGTGTGGATTGGCACGTCCGTCTGTTTGGGATTCGTTTTACTGATGCTCGATGACAGATTTTACGACACCTTTTCTTATGTCATTTATGTCTTGCTGCTGCTGTTGCTTTTTGCCACTATCTTCAACCCGCACGAAATCAAAGGCTCGCGTTCCTGGCTCGTGTTGGGCTCGCTCCGATTGCAACCGGCCGAGTTTGCCAAGTTTGCTACGGCCTTAGCCGTAGCAAAGCTGATGAGCACCTATGGTTTCAACATCCATCGATGGAAACATTTCGCCGCAGCGTGCGGTGTCGTGTTGCTGCCGATGCTCTTCATTGTGGCGCAACGAGAGACTGGTTCAGCACTTGTTTATCTGGCTTTTTTCCTGATGTTTTATCGTGAAGGAATGCCGGGAAGTATCCTCTTTACAGGTGTTGCAATGGTCATCTATTTCGTGGCAGGTATCAAATACGAGCAAGTTTTCCTTGGCGATACTCCCACTTCGATCGGAAAGTTCGTCGTCTTGCTTTTGGTGCAACTCTTTTTAGCAGCGATGGTCTATGTCTATTGTAACAATAAGAAGCGGGCGTTTCGTTTAGTAGCTTTCTCAATAGGTATTACGCTGATTGCTCTGTTGTTTTCCGAGTATGTTATTCCGTTCGACATTGTGTGGGTACAGTTCGGTGTAAGTGCTGTGCTGATTGGTTACCTTGTTTATCAGAGTATCAGTTCGCGTTTGACCAATTATTTCTATATTGCGTTGTTTGCTATTGGCTCGATAGCTTTTTTCTATTCCGCAGATTATGTCTTGAATGATGTGATGGAGCCTCACCAGCGTGTCCGCATCAATGTCTTGCTCGGCTTAGATGAAGATCTTTCCGGTGCCGGCTATAATGTGCATCAGAGCGAAATTGCCATTGGTTCGGGAGGACTGCGGGGAAAAGGATTCCTGAATGGTACACAGACCAAACTCAAATTCGTACCCGAGCAAGATACCGACTTCATCTTTTGTACTGTGGGCGAGGAGGAAGGCTTTGTCGGTTCGGCAGGTGTACTGCTGTTGTTCCTTGCTTTGATCTTACGGCTCATCTATTTAGCTGAACGGCAGCCTTTCAAGTTCGGTCGTGTGTATGGCTATTGCGTATTGAGCATATTCCTGTTTCACGTTTTTATTAATGTGGGGATGGTGCTCGGACTCACTCCTGTTATTGGTATTCCCTTGCCCTTTTTCAGTTATGGTGGATCCTCATTGTGGGGATTCACTCTGTTGTTGTTCATCTTCCTGCGTATTGATGCGGGAAGAGGAATGATCAGGAAATAGAAAAACGATATTTCCTAATAATATTGGGAAAGCTTCAAATCGACGAAACGGATTCGGCGTAGGGGTACGATAAGTTCAAATCAGTAAAAATCACTCTCAGTTTTCAATTATCACCCCGATATCGCTGATGCCGGGTAAGACTTCGCGTTTCATATCGTGTCGGACAGTGATGAAGAGACTGTCGCCAGGAGAGAGATGCAGATTGCTGGCGTGGAATCGGTATTGATAGTAGCTGATGCCTTGCCCTTTTGCCTTGCCGTCTCGATCGGTGAGCACACAGTTTATCGTATCTGTTTTCATACGCTTTGCCGGCAGGATATGCTGTTCGACGATAAGTGTCAGCGCTTGAAAAGGGTAAGCACCGTTCGTGCGCAACGCCACATTGATACCGTAAACGCCTGCAATAGCGACTCGGGGAACGGCGAACGAGAGTGTGTCGTTTTTCTCCCAACCGGCAACTGGCGTATGGGCATATCGATCATACACCTTGTTGCCGCATGCAGCAGTGAGTATCGCCAGTATTGCGAATGATGTAAGAATCCCCTTTCTCATTGGCTTACTCTGCATTTCTCGGTTGCGTATCGGTTTTTTGATCTCTATTTGCATTATTGTTACGCCGATTGGGATTACCATTATTGCGTGTTTGTCTGCCCGAATCCGGCCGCCTGTTCCCTGTTGCTGACTCGCTGTTTTCCCGAGGACGGTTGTTAGGTTTACGATTGCCATCCTTTTGTTCTCCGCCTGTCAGTTTCTCGCCTTCTGCTTTACGCTTATTCCGTCGTGTATTGTCTTTTTTCCTGTTTTGTTTAGACTTGTCGAAGCGACTGATGTCGGCATTGGCCAGCAGATCGACAGACTTTTTCTGAACCTTTTGTTTGCCATCCGCCAAAAGCGTGAGTGGCTTTTCGCCTTGCCGATTGAGTCCGATAATCTCGTTGGCACGTACTGCTGTGATCGTTTCGAGGTTGGCTGCGAGGTTCTTATCGGTAGAATAGGTTACCTGTCCCGATAACACGTCTGCCTTGAAATAATAATAATCGCTGTCTTGTGTCTGTAAGATAATCTCCTTGCCGGGCAGTTTCCTACTCGCTTCCACATAACTGTCAACTTCGTAGTTAAGGCAGCACTTGAGCTTGGCACACATACCCGCCAATTTCTGAGGATTGAGAGAGATGTCCTGAAAGCGGGCGGCATTGGTGCTGACACTGGAAAAATTCTTCATCCAAGTGGCACAACAGAGTTCGCGGCCGCACGGACCTGTACCGCCAATACGGCCAGCCTCCTGTCGTGCTCCGATCTGTTTCATTTCGATACGGATATGAAACGTCTCGGCCAAGATCTTGATCAGTTGCCGGAAGTCTACGCGATCGTCGGCAATGTAATAAAAGATGGCCTTGTTGCCGTCGCCTTGATATTCCACGTCTCCGATCTTCATTTGCAGTCCGAGTTCCTTAGCTATTTGCCTACTCTGAATCATTGTGCCATGTTCTCTGCTTTTGGCCTCGGTGTATTTATCGATGTCCACCTGCTTGGCAATACGATATATACGTCGTATCTCATCCGACGATTTCAGGTTTGCTTTCTTTATCTGTAACTTCACGAGGCGCCCCGTGAGTGTCACCACACCGATGTCGTGACCCGGATTAGCTTCGACAGCTACGGTGTCACCTTTGTGCAGGTCAAGGTTATTCACATTGTGATAGTATCCTTTACGGGTGTTCTTGAACTGAACTTCCACCAAATCGGTGCTGTAAGGATTACCTGGAACGTCTGCCAGCCAGTCGTATGTATTGAGTTGGCGATCTTGTCGTCCACAGGCACAATGGCACAGTCCGCGGTCGCAATCGCTGCATATCTTGTAATTCAAATCTTCATATTTCATAGGTCATTATTTTCTCATAATTAATACGATCATTTTCAGCGCCAAATCGAAGAACACGATCTTGGCATTTGCATTCTGCCCGATGTCGCGCTGAGTCTTCGTCAACAGTTCGGAAATCTCTATTACGTTGGCCTCGTTGATGAAACGGGCGAAGCGTTTAGAGAAATTCTCTTCGTCGGCAGTCATATAATTCAGGTCGAAAAGGCCGAAATTATAAATGAAGTTTTCGCGAATCATCCGTGCAAAATACGACAGCATACGCCGCTGTTTCTCTCTTCCGAAGCCTGCAACCGTTTCGCTCCACGTTTTCAACTCGTGTACATTACGCTGATAAGAGAGGCGCATCAGCGAGATGAATATATCAAGAAACCGGCGGTTCTCGTTGTCGGCGTCTAACGTTTCGAGGGCTTTCAGCCAGCTGCCGTTAGCCACTCGTGCGATGCAACGGGCTGGTTCGGCGTCGATGCCGCGCCGTGTGACAAGGGCTTCTTCTATGTCAGCTTCGGCAATTCGGTGTATATCGATGCGCTGGGTGCGGCTGCGAATGGTGTCGAGGAGCAGTTCCGGCGCTTCGCAAATCAGCAGAAACACCGTCTGATGTGGTGGTTCTTCCAACAGTTTGAGTAGCTTGTTGGCACACTCTGCGTTCATTCGTTCGGGTAACCAGATGATACTGACTTTAAATCCGCCCTGACTCGACTTCAAACTCAGTTTACGCATCAGTTCATCGCTCTCTCCCGCACCGATCTGTGCTTGCTGATTGGCAGCTTTCATACAGTCGAGCCATTGGTCCATTGTGAAATATGGCCCTTTCATCAGTATCTCGCGCCATTCCCGGGCGAAGTCTCCGCTCACCATTTTATGCTCGCTCGAAGTGCCGGCCGGTCTGATCACGGGATAGGTGAAGTGCAGATCGGGATGCTCCCAGTTGCGAAGCATTGCTTCTACATTGCGTTTTTGTGGTGTCGGCTCGCTATCGTTTTCACCCAAGAGGTATGAGGCGAAAGCCAGGGCAAGCGCCATTTTCCCGCAGCCCGACGGTCCGCAGAGCAATATCGCGTGTGGAATACGTTGCTCGTCGACCATTTGCAACAGTCGGTTTTGTGCCTCTTTCTGTCCGATTACTTCGTTGAATCTCATCCTGTTGTTCTGAAAGGCTACCTCTCTCTTTCCTATTCGGGGCCATTTCGTTGCAAAGTTACGAAAAAGCACTGTAAAATGCGAATAAAATACTTGGGATGATACAATAAATGTGCAATCCAAGCCCCCGATGATCGTCGATGACTCCTCCTATACTTTTTCCCCAGCCCTATACGACTTCTGCCTCGGTAGTCGTATACTTCTCATATACCCCCCCAAAAAAGTTCCCTCACCTGTCTTAGCGCTTTGCAGAAGCCAGGTGAGGGATTTTTATGCTATCAATCTTGTCTATCGAGTACAGCGCGGGCGTTTACAACCCCGTTATCTTGCCGCTGTAGCTGATGGTGAGGGTGTGTTCCTTGCCGTCTTTGCCCTTCACGCGGCCGTTTTCGAGTTTGATGTTGATGGTGCCGTCGAACGAGCCGCTCACGGTAAGCGTTCCTGTGGTGAAGACGGGGTAGTCATCCTCGCCGGGGGCGCCGTAAGAATCGATGAGCTGAGTGCCGTCGGACTTATAGTACTCTACCATCCAATAGCATTCGAAGCCTTGCCCCTTTCCCCTTTTGGTCAGGTCTACGGGGCTGCCGCTCATGTGCAGGTCTTTGTTCAGTTCAAACCTCACCCTTTCTTTACCGTCGGCCGAGAGGTAAAGATAGAGAGCGTAGTTGCCGTTGAGCTTGTCTTCGTATTCGGCCTTGACGATGGGCTTCTCCACGCCGTCGATGGTTACGGTGTTGGTGAACTTTGGCTCGGGCTTGTCGTCATTGTCTTTCGAGCACGAGGTAAACGCGGTGCTCATCATCATCGCTGCTGCAAGGGCGAAAGCTGTTTTCGCTGCGCTTGCAAAAAACTTTTTTGTTCTCATAAATTCTTGTGCCCCCCTGATGACCCGCGTGATTTGTGTTTGTGCGAGAACGCCGTGTCGGGGGCTGTGGGCGTTTGGGGTTATGAAATGTTCTTACTTTTTCACCACTTTTTTACCATCGACAATGTACACGCCCTTGGGCAGATCTTTCAGTTCACCCGACAGGCGCACACCGCCGAGGGTATAGATGCCGCGCTTTTTCTGCGGCACGTCGGCTTTCACGCCCTCGATGCTGGTAGCATCCTTGGTGATCACCACCCAGTCAGTTACTATCTTATCGTCTGTGCCGAAGAGGGAGTAGGCTACATTGGTATCGTACTTTTTCCAGTATGTTCCCGCGGGACTTGTGATTGTGCAGCCGGTGAACTCGGGGGTATCATACATATTGCAGAGGCTTCCGGCACCGCTGCCTTTGGCGCGGATGTTGCAGTGGTCGAACTTCCAATGGCCTTCCGAGAGTCCGTCCGTTCCTCCGACGACTTCCAGGGCGCAATTGCTCACGGTAACTGTGCCATAGTTGATAAAGCCGAAACGGTAGTATTCATTGCTTGCCGTCGTTGATCCATTCACTGTGAGTTTGCCCTCGCCTGTGATGTTGAACGCCGCAGCCTGGCCATTTCGTATACTCCCGCTGTTTTGGGCAGTAATGGTGTTCTTGCCGATGAGGCGGAGCGTCAGGCCACTGATGTCGTTCTCAATCCCGATACCGCCATTGCCCCCTGCGGTCGTATTGATGGTGGCATTGTTAAGGGTGAGTGTCTTGGTCTCGGAGTTGTAGCTTGCCTTACCCGATATGCCGGGGATGGTGCTGAGGTCGGCGCAGTTGCCCGAGCTTATCTGCGTGCCGGCAATCCAGAGGTTGTAAGTGGTTGCGGGTTTGATGGTTACTTCGCCATAGTAGGTGTCGCCGTCTGTGCCGACGAACTCGTAGTAGTTGTGTTCGTATGTCTTGCCGAACTTCACACCGGGCGTGCTGACATAGCAGTTTTTCAGATAGTAGTGTTTGAGATAGCCTATGCCTGAGCACTTCCAGCCCCAGCCGCCGGTGGCGCCTTTCACCTTGACCGTGGCGTTGTCCACCACAAGGGTCAGGATCTCCGTATTTTCTCCATTGTGATATCCGATGATACTATAATCCTTTCCCTGCACATCGAGCGTGCAGTCTTTGATGGTTAGCGTGCAGGGCTTGCTTCCATTTGTTATGGCAGCATTGGCTTCGCTGCGTGCCGTGAGCGAGCCTGTGCCCGAAATCTCTACGTTGCCATTCTCCCAATAGAGTGTCTGCCACTTCGTGCTCACGGTGTTTTTGCCCACGAGTACGATCTTGAGTTTGGGAATATTGTTGCAATGGAGGAAACTGTCGTCCTGGTTTTTCACCTTGACGTTGTTGAGGGTGAGCGTGGTGGTGGCTTGGTTCCACTTTGCCGTACCGCCGCCGAGGGGGATGGTGGCGTCAGCGTAGTACACCTTTCCGCAAAGCCTCATTGACATTTCCGACTTCTGCGCCTGCACCTGCTGCGGCAGTGCAAACATAGCGATGAAGAGTGCGGCTATCGTGGTGTAGATGTTTCTGAGTAATGGTTTGTTCATCATAAAGGTGCCCCCCTGATGACCCTCCCCCTGGGGGAGGGAACGCCGTGTGGGGGCTTGGGCGTTTAGGTTTAACTTGTAAACGAGTGGACGAGTAAACAAGTTAACGAGAAAAAACTCGTCAACTCTTTCTCATCCTCCTCACGGTTTGGGCATCGTTTCTTTCTTCTTGCGCTTGGGGTTGTCCACGCTCAGCTCCACGGCCTTGGCGGCTGCGCGCATCTGCATCTTAGGCGTGAAGACGATTTTGGGCGACTTGAGCGTCTCGGCGGTAACGTCGATTTCCTTATCTATCATCTTCGGCGGGACGACGACACGGAATGAACCGAGGTCAGCCAGATCGACGCTTGAGCCCAGTAGCAGAGCGTCGCGCACGATGGCGCCGAGCGAGATGAGCGCGTTGGACACGTCGCCGGCTGAGAGCGAGGTCTCGCGCACGATGCGGTCTACCACCATCTTATTGGTCAGGTGTTGGTTCGACTTGGGCGAAGCGAAATAAACCGTCTGTCCCTTGCGCTTGCCGATGTTGAGTTTCCTTGATTTTACTTCAAATTCTATCATAGCTGTTTTCTATTAATTGGTTTATGATTTTTGTTCTGTAATCGTGCCTTTTGCACCCCACTCGTGGGGTATCTCGATAGGTCACTCGTGGGGTATCATCGTACCCCACTCGTGGGATACCGAAGGCGTTGTTTTGTTGCTCTGTTTTATTCCGTTGCAGTGCCTTTATAGCTGATGGCGAAGGTGTGCTCCTTACCGTCGCTACCCTTTACGCGCCCGTTTTCGAGCTTGATGTTGACGGTGCCGTCGGGCGAGCCGCTCATGGTGAGGGTGCCGGTGTCGAAGATGGGACTAGGACTGCCGAAGGCACCCCAAGTATCAAACAGACTTTTGCCGTAGTCAGAGTAAATTACCCCCCAATACCACTTTCCGTCGTGTTGCTCTTCCTTTTCGGTCAGTTTGATGGGGCTGCCGGTTATGTGCAGGTTCTTGTTAAGTTGGATCGTCACCCTTTCCTTACCATCGGCCGAGAGGTTGAGGTAGAGGAAGTAGTTGCCTTTGCCCCTGTCGTCGTATTTGGCTTTGAGGATGGGCTTTTCCACGCCGTCTAAGGTCACGGTGTTGCTGAACATCTCGGGCTTCGGCTTCGGCTCGTCGTTGTTATCACTCGAGCAGGCGGTGAAGGCCATACTCATCATCACTGTTGCTGCAAGGGCAAGAGCCTTGCTTGCCGCGTTCGCAAAGAATTGTTTTATTCTCATTGTTGTTGAATGTTTTGAAATGTTTGTCGCTTTTATCTTGCTTTCTTGTCGCAGACGGTTCGAAAGGCTTATATTCTCCTCCCGCCGCCGTGGGCGGGAGGGTGAGAAACTTGATGGGATTGCTATTCATCATCAGCTGATATCCTTGACCCTACGAGATCTCGGCTACGAGAAGTATATAGTCAGTCATATTTGAGATAAGTCATAAATCTGGCACCATTCTTGGAGGTGAACTTTTCGCTCTCAATTACACGATAAAAGGGATCGGAGAATTCCTTTACATTCAATGTTATGTGGCAATCAGTGCCGATACCGCTCCCAACGCTACCAGAGTCAAAATCAACACTCCTGCTGGATCCCAGCTTAGCATTAAAGAGCCAGTAATTTTTCCGATAAAGGGTCCCGTCTGGGTTATAAAGCACATACGCAAGTTCGAATAGGAGTCTATTCTTCTTATTTATGTCATACATTTCCGGATAGATCTTCACTTCCGCTTTCCCTAATCGTCCCTCATTGGTTTTGAATAGGAAGATACCTTTATGTAGTTTAAAGCTCTTTTTGCTCATCTTGTTAGCTAACTGGATGATTTGCACAAATGTGATCCTATTAAAGTCTGGGTTACTGCCGTATTCATCATCTTTATTTCCGCCACCAGAGCCGCCGCCGGAACCTCCGCCGTTGCCTATTTTCTTTTTCAACTCTTCAAGCTTCTTGACAATATCGGCAAGGGCTGCAGCTGCAGCGGTGTTTCCACTGTTCACGGCTGCAATAAGGGCGTTGATGGCGGCAGTAGTGTTGCCAATTTCCGTAACGATGCCGGCCTGTGCTGTGCCGAGTGCTTCAACCTGCGCCTTCATTTCGCCTAGAGCAGTAACCACGGCGTCGAACTTGTCGCTATAGTCCGGTATGGCCTTGATGGCCGTGGCGATGGCATCGAGCTTGTCGCCGTAGTCGGGCAGGTTCTTGATGGCGGTCTCGATGGCTGCGAGCTGCGAGCTGTAGTCGGGCAACGCCTTGATGGCAGCTTCCAAGAGGCCTAACTTCTCTTCAAGCGAGAGGGTCTGGGCCTGGATGGCTCCCTGAATGGCCGCGAGCTTCTCGGCTTGTATCTTGGCTGTACTTTCGATGATGTCGTAAATAGCCGCAAGTTTCTTGGCGAGTTCGTCACGTGATTTGTCAATGGCCGTGGCAATGAGCGTGCCCATCTCGTCAATCTTCAAAGTCTGATTCTTGATGGCTGTTTCCAAGAGACCGAGCTTTGCTGCGAGCGAGAGGGTCTGGGCCTCGATGGCTCCCTGGATGGCCGCGAGCTTCTCGGCTTGCGTCTTGGCTGTGCTCTCGATGATGTCGTAAATAGCCGCAAGTTTCTTGGCGAGTTCGTCACGTGATTTGTCGATGGCCGTGGCGATTAGTGTGCCCATCTCGTCAATCTTGATGGTCTGGTTGTTCACGGCCTTCTCCAAGAGGTCGAGCTTTGCTTCGAGCATGAGCGTCTGCGCCTGCATCGCTGCCTCGATGGCTGCGAGCTTGGTCTCGAGCGTGGCGTTCACGGAGTTGAGTACGTCGATGATGGCCTGCAACTTGGTCTGCTGGTCGGCGTTCATCTTGTCGATGGATTCGGTGAGCTTCTTGATGGCTTCCTCGTTTTTCAGGAAGCCGTTGTTGATAGCTTCCACCACCTTGGTGAAGTCGTTGATTACTGACACGTTCATCGTGTAATTGATCTCGGGTGCGTCTTCCTGACACGAGGTGAAGAACGCGGGTGCTGCCAACAGCATCGCGATGGCGAACAGGATAGATTGAATTCGTTTCATAATTATTTAAATTTAGGAGTTTAATTGATGGAGTTGAAGGAGCTAAGACAATGGTCTGTCCTACTCTTCCTTTTTTCTTTTTACTCAATTCTTTCTTTACTCACGTTTGTTAGTCTTTTACATTTATGGTCACTCTTCGTCCCTCGGCGGTTGCAATGCCGTTTCGTGCGCCGATGGCGGTCTGTGGTTCAATGTCGGCCGGAGCAATGCCCTCTGCCCGCAGCACGTTGACCACGCTTTGCAGACGGCGCTCGCTGAGCCTCAGGTTGTGTTCGTCGGTGCCGGGTGTGCTGGCTTCGGCTACGATGGAGAACTTGTTCCCCATCATCACCTGTGCAAAGAGTTTCAGGCGGTTGGCTTCCTTGTGCGTCAGTACGTGGCTGTCGTTGTTGAACCGCACAACGTACGAGGGCTTCTGTGTTCTCGTGGCCTTGCTGTTTTGGCAGTCGTCCAAGCAGCGTTGCAGGTCTTCGGACTCCTGTCGGAGCTTTGCCTTATCAGCCTCAGCCCGGTTAGCCCGTGTCTGCTCGGCTTCAGTCTCCCGCTGCAATGTGTTGATGCGGTCGTTCAGAGCGTCTATCTCGCTGGTGTAATACTTTGTCAGTACTCTGGCGCGACTCGCCACGAAGTTGTAGCGCAGAGTGGCCAGACCGAAGAGGAGACTCTTGGGCATCGTCGTCTTGCGGTTGAGCAGCCAATCCATCTCGCCTTTGAGTCCGATGGTGAAGCGTCGGCTCACATCGGCCTCAATATGTAGCGAGGCAGGGATGTAGAGCTTGTTGAAGCGCTCGTGCCGGTTCGTGGTGCGCACATTGCCCGTGACGGTCACTTCTGAGTCGTTGCCGATGTTCTCGCCTTCGTCGATAGGCGTGGTCTTACCGCCTTGCGTCTTGGTGTTGCTGAAAGTAATGGTGTACTCATTGCCTCGTGCGAAGGTGCAGCCTATGCCCGTACTCAACCAGATGTTCAGCCACTGTGCGCGTCGGTGAGGCCATAGCTCCATCAGATTGAAGCCTATACCCAGTTTGGCGTTGTGGTAGTTCATCAGGTAGTTGCCGTAGATCTTGACGGGCATCGTCTTGGTGTTGAGTGTAGAGAAGCGTTGCTCACGGCGGTAGCGCGACCAGAGATACTCGGCGCCCACACGCACCCAGGGGCGGATGGTGAAGTCGATGCCGCCACCAACGGCGGGCGATTGTTTGTAACTGCGTTTGGCATCGAGGTTCTGATACCACACATCGGTAGCCCACGACAGTCCGCCCTCGGTGTAGATACTCCAAGTACGGGTGCGCAGCTCGCTGTTCCGGTCTCGTGGTGGCTGTGTTCCTTTCCCGTCAGCAGTCTGCGCTTGTGCGCTGACGGCTACGGTTGCGGAGAACAGGACGCTGAGACCCACTCGTGCCCATCGGCCGCTGAGCGGCGGGATGAGCGGTTTTGTCCGTCTTTTGTTCATATTGTTTAAGATACCTCCCTGTTGCAACTCCTTTCGGAGCAACGCCGTATCGGAGGCTCGGGCGTTAGGGTGATTGTTGAAGATTAGAATATGTTTGTATATGAGGAAGAAATGCGCAATGTTTATAACATCAGTTAAATGAAAACGAAATGAATATGACTACACGGGCCGGATATCATTCATCTGTCGTTAGAATAACAGTTCGTAAATGAAATCTCGGATGCCCTGCCACGATAGGGAATGCTCCCTTGGCCTTCGTGGCGGCGGTTTTTCGGGATGGGGATTATTCCCTTCTTCGGTGCAGGGCTTCTCGCTGATGCGTTTGTCCACTTCCGTCTTGACCATCTCTTTGATGGTATCGAGAAGTTGGATGCGGTCGTCTGCGGTAGTCAGGCTTTTATCCTGTCGAGGCGGCGTGTCGTTTTTCTTTTGTTCCATACCTTATATTATATAGGGGTTCGACTGTTGTCGACATCGGGGATTATTTTTTGCAAATATAGGGGCAGAACGAGGGAAGAGGCATTGCAAAATCAATCAAAATTCTTGCAAAATCGTGCAATCTTCACTTCCGCCATTCTTGCAAAATCGTGCATAAAACGCTTGGAGTTCCTTTATATAGAGGAAAGTGGGCGTGGAAAATGCAAGAATGTGATTTTATGGTGTTTCTTGTGTAAAGATTTGGTCGGAATCGAAAGATTTTGTATCTTTGGCGAGAAGTTTACTTTATCTTAATATACGCCCAATGATCAGACGAGAAACAATTGTCCGATACTATACGGAAAATACAATTGCCAAGCTGCCTTACAGCCTTTTTGTGCCTTTATCTTTCCGACGGAAAGAGAGACCACGCTTGATAGTAAGCGTCTTAATCATCTTGTTTCTGTTTGTTTCCTGTGGAAAGAAATCTGTCGGCTTTACACCCGAAGAGCGGCGTGCAGCCGACAGTATTGTAAGTACAGTACACTCGGTAGACTCGCTTGCTCTGCTGCAAAAACGCTTGGAAGCTGAGGGCAATCGCCTCGGCAGTATCGCCGCTCTTCGGGAATGGGGTAAAGCTTTGCGCAATGAGAGTAGATTCGATGAGTCGTTGCGTGTACATGGAGAAGGATTGAAACAAGCCGAATCATTAGGCGATACGCTCGAATGGGTGCAGGCACTCAATTATATCGGTACAGACTATCGTAGGCTCGGTGTACTCGACGCTGCACAAGAATATCACTACCGTGCGTTGAAACTCTGCGAAGCGTGTACAGACACCTCTTTCACGGCAAAGAAAAACCGGGTGAAGTCTCTCAACGGATTGGGCAATATCTATCTGACATTAGGTAATTACGAGCGTGCCGACAGTGCGTTCCGTCTGGCTCTTGCAGGGGAAAGAGCATTGGGTAGTGCTGTAGGGCAGGCCATCAATTACGCCAACCTTGGTTCGATTTTCAAGCATCGCCGGCAGAACGATTCGGCCTGGGTGTATTACCGTCGTTCGATGGAACTTAATCAAAAGGCCGGCAATGATATAGGTATTGCGCTCTGCCATACATATTATGGTTTGCTCTATGAGGAGGCGCAGCAATACGACAAGGCTTATGCCGAATATCGAACGGCTTATGGGTTGATGGAAGTCTCGAAAGATGAGTGGCACGCTTTGGAGTCGCTGATTGCATTAGCCCATATCGATTATGTAACAGGCAATGAGACGCGTGCGCTTGACAATCTGCATCAGGCAGAAGCTACGGCAAGGAAAATCAAGTCGAAGGAGCACCTTGCCGATATTTATGCCCTTTATTATCGCATTTATGAGAAGCAGGGCGATTATCGTCGTGCTTTGGCGAATCATGTACAGGCATCGGCATTGCAAGACAGTGTGGCGGGTGCAGAAAAGATGAACCGGATACAGAACGTGAGTCTGAATATTGAGCACTGGCAGCAGGCAGAGCGGATGAGTCAGGCACGGCAAGAATTAGAATCGGAACGCACGGCGAAACTCGGCATTCTCTATACGGGAATTCTGTTGGTTCTATTGTTGCTGCTCACCGTGGCTTTCCTGTTTTATTCGGGTCGGATGAAACGACGAAATCACTTGCTGTTGAAAAAGATGAGTACCCTACGTGAAAACTTCTTCACCAATATCACCCACGAGTTTCGTACACCGATTAGTGTGATACTTGGTCTGAGTCGTGATATCGCCCAAGATACCGAAACACCTGAATCGGTACGTAAGCGGGCGTTTACCATCGAGCGGCAGGGCAACAGTCTGCTCACACTCATCAATCAGCTTTTGGATATATCAAAGGTGAAGTCGGCCGTAGGGAATCCCGATTTGCGTTGCGGTGACATTGCCGTACAGGTAGGAATGATAGTGGAGAGTTATCGCGATTATGCCCACAGCCGTGGCATCGATTTGCAGTTTATCTCGAAAGGCGACACCGTGATGGATTTCGTGCCCGACTATGTGAATAAGGTGCTGAACAATCTGATCTCCAACGCTTTGAAGTTCACGCCACAATACGGCAAAGTGAGCCTCAGCGTATGGCGCGAAGGTGAACGTGTACTGCTCGATATAGCCGATACGGGCAAAGGTATTCCGGCAGAAAGTCTCGCCCACGTCTTCGAACCATTTTATCAGGCCGAAAGCGAAGCGGCCCATCTCGGCACAGGTGTGGGATTGGCTTTGGTAAAGCAGATTGTTGATGCGGTGGGCGGTACTATTGAGATCGAAAGTACATTGGGTAAGGGCACGACATTTCATCTCTCCATTCCCGTCCGTCATGGTAAAAACATTCATGCTGCTGTCGGAACAGAAGAAGCTGTGAACACACCTCTGTTGCCCGAATGTCCCGTCACACCGAATGACAGCGAAGCAGAAGACAATGACAGTCAAAGGTTGCTCATTATCGAAGATAACAGCGATGTGGCTGCCTATATCGGTTCACAGTTGGCCGACCGTTACGCCATCTATTATGCATCGGATGGCCGTGGGGGATTGGAAAAAGCAAAGGAGCTCGTGCCCGATCTCATCATTACCGACTTAATGATGCCGGGTATGGACGGGTTGGAAGTGTGCCGGCGGGTGCGTGGCAACGAGATTATCAACCACGTGCCTATTATCATTGTTACGGCGAAAATTAGTGAAGAAGACCGCGTCAGAGGGTTGGAAGCCGGGGCCGACGCCTATCTTACCAAACCGTTTAGCAGCCAAGAATTACGTATGCGTGTGGAGAAGCTGGTGGAACAGCGCCGACTGCTACGGGAAAAATATTCGCAGGGAACGGAGAATAAGGAAGAAAATACATTACAAGATGTCGCCGATCACCGCTTCCTACTAGCCGTGACAGACCATATCTATCTTCTGCTGAACGCCGGGAAAAATGTGGACGTTACGCAGATTGCATCGAAGATGTGTATGAGCAATAGCCAGTTTTATCGCAAGATGACGGCTCTGACCGGCTATACGCCTACAACTTTCATCCAATACATCAAGATCAGGAAAGCGAGACAGCTACTTGACAAGAATCCCCAGATGAATTTCAAGGAAGTGTCTGAACTGAGCGGTTTCTCCGACTATTCCACTTTCGTTCGCGCATTTAAGAACATTTGCGGTGTCAAGCCTACGGAATATGTGAAAGAAACGGAATAAAAAGGCACTGCTTTCTACATCGACAAAAGTTGTTCGTCTTCTACATCACAATGCGTGAAACCCATTTCGCGGGCACGCTCCGTACTCATTGCGTAATATACGAGATCAGCTTCTACACAGACTTCACCCCTGCTGTTTTCTATCGTGGCTGCAATCGACACGAGATTACGTTTTTGTCCGGTGACATGAGCACGTACGGTGAGCTGCGAATCATCTGATTGCAGAGGATGGTTGTAATGCACATCGAGGCGTGTAGTCATTCCTGTGGTCTGCAACTTACGCGTAACCACCCAACCGGCTGTCTCGTCGACCAGCGTAGCCAAGATGCCGCCGTGCATCGTTCCCACCCAACCTTGGTAATGAGTTTGCGGATGCCAGAACGAGATCACATCGTCGCCGTCTTCAAAAAACTCCATTTTCAGGCCAATAGGATTGTCCGGTGCGCATCCGAAACAGTCATATCCCTCTTTATGCAACCAAGGATTCTTAATCTTTCTCATTGCTCTTCCAAATCAAGTAACGCCACAAAGATACTGATAAAATATGAGATTTCTCGCAGATAATCAGTAATTTTGTACCTATGAAAGTGATTGTTTCAAAAGAAATAGAGGCTGTTTGCCCTGGATTCGTAGGTGCGGCAGTTGAGGCAGAGGTTGTTAATTCACCTTATTCGGCAGCTCTTTGGACCGAGATCGACGCTTGGGGCGCACGTTATCGGTCAATGTTGACCACAGAAACGCTGAAAGATCTCAGTGCTGTTGCAGCCACGCGGCAGGTCTATCGGGCGTGCGGTAAAGACCCGTCGCGTTATCGTCCGTCGGCAGAAGCGCTTATTCGGCGACTCTTGCAAGGGAAGAATCTCTATCAAATCAATACGTTGGTGGATGTGATCAATTTGGCCAGCATTGTCTATGGATACAGCATCGGCGGTTTCGACGCCGATAAAATCGTCGGCAATGAATTGACCTTGGGTGTTGGTAAGGCCAAAGAACCTTACGAAGGAATCGGTCGAGGCCCTATCAATATAGAGGGATTACCCGTTTATCGAGACCGAGTGGGCGGTATCGGAACACCTACCAGTGACAACGAACGGACTAAAATCAGCCTTAAAACGCGTCGTCTTTTGATAGTGATCAACGGTTATGACGGCGATGAGGAGCGTGTTTGTGCCAATGTTGGGTTTATCAGGAATTTGCTGAAAACCTATTGTCAGAGTACGGACGATAACTTCACGCTTTTCCGTTTCTCTTAAATACCTTCATTCTTCAACTTTTCTAAGTTTGTGAGTATCAATCCTTCATCCTATTTGTAATAGACTGAAAACCAGCCGCATACAAGATGCCTTGCAATTTGCGGTTAAACGTGCTGCGATTAATCATTACTTGCACGATGAAAAGCCGTTAATCAGTGTCCGATTAACGGCTTTTCGTAGGCGTGTTAGTCCTATAAGGAAAAATTAACAGCTAAAAGTTGTTTTTCTTCATTAAATTGTTTATATTCGCAACATCATTTTCGTTTGAATTAATATGAATGAAACCTTTGATACTCCGCCTGATCATTCAGGCCTCCCAAGATAATGATTGGGAGGGTGAATGTGGCAGTTTGCCGAGAAAACTTATATAAATAATGACTTAAAAAACGACGACAATGAAACGGAAATTTATCTTATGGTCCTGTGTCTTGCTTCTGATGGGCACGTGGATGGGGTGTGACAAGAATAAGGATGACACGCCTGTACAGCCGGAAATGGAAATGATCAGTGGTTACTGGGAATTGATGAAAGCTCACAGAGGATTCGGCCGGATAGAAGAGTATCATTCCCAAGAGGTAGTCTACATCTTTGATGTAAAGGGAAACCTTGAAGTCAAGAATACACAGGGACGGGCTCCATTCTTGAAAGATGGAAATTACAACTATGCTTTTATCCCTGAGCACAAAGGTTACATACGTATCGGCAATGGAGCTCATGGTTATTCTCTCACCCGCAACCGGTTGGAAATATTCGATGATGTAGCAGCTGATGGCCCTCTTTATGAATTTCAGAGAATCATTAATTTCTAATAATTCAGAGCAATGAAAACGAAATTACTTATATTATGTTTTTTATCAATGTGTGTAAACAAGATGTTTTCACAGAGTTTTTTTAACGGAATCTTATTCAAATAATCTTGACATTTATTGATTTACGGTCTTTTGTCGTCTTTTTGCTTTCATTTCTCTTTTCTTTCAACTCATTTTGGCTACATATTTTTTTCTTGGAGCGTCTATTTTTATTTGAAGAAGTGTAAAAAGCAGATATTTTTTCGTATTTTTGCGACATAAAAATATCAGACAATGGCTATTGTAATAGGAATTGATGTAGGCATCAGTACGACCAAGATCGTGGGAATTCGTGAAGATGGGATTGTGGTATCGCCCATCCGTATCAAGGCAACCGACCCCGTGACATCGCTTTACGGTGCTTTCGGAAAGTATCTTCACGACAATAATATTCGGTTGGAAAATGTAGAGCAGGTGATGCTGACAGGGGTGGGCAGTGCCTATATCGACTCACCTATTTATGGTTTGCCCACGGGAAAGGCTGAGGAATTTATCGCTGATGGCTTGGGGGCACGTTATGAGTCGGCACTCGACCGAATGATTGTGGTGAGTATGGGCACGGGAACTTCACTTGTTCAATGCGATGGTGACCATATCGAGCATATCGGCGGTATTGGAATTGGCGGCGGAACACTGCAAGGTTTGGCGCGGATTATGCTTAAAACGGATGATATCAAGCAGATCTCGATGCTGGCGCAAGAGGGAGACATCTCGAATATCAACGTTCTGATCGGAGATATCAGTGCTCATCCGTTGCCCGGACTGCCGATGTCGGCCACGGCATCTCTGTTCGGTAATGCTAACAGCGATGCCTCTCGTGAAGACATTGCGCTGGGAATCATCTGTATGGTTTTGCAGGCTATCGGCAGCAGTACGATTCTTTCGTCGTTGGGTAGCGGCATTCGCGACTTCGTGCTGATAGGAAATCTCACGTTGCTTCCGCAATGTATGGAGGTTTTCCCGGCAATGGAGCAACTCTATGACGTGCATTTCAGCATACCCAAATATAGCGAGTTCTGCACTGCAATAGGGGCAGCGCTCTGTTATATCAATAAGAGAGAATGAGTCGGTGAGATCAACTCGTTCACTTGTTTACTCACCAACTCATTCACTTGTTTATTTTTTCACTTATGTAAAGATTAGCCCAAGAAGTGCATTTTCCCTACAAAGAAGAGTAGGGTGTATCCTAATGCCATACTGATGATACCTACTAAAAGTCCGATTTTCAGCATATCGTTCTGCTTTACCAAGCCGGTGGAGTAGGCTATGGCATTCGGCGGCGTGGAGATCGGCAGACACATCGCGCTGGATGCAGCCAAAGCAATGCCGATAATAATAGTAGAGGTGCCTCCGATGGCATTGAGCCTGTCGCCCATTCCGGTACATACTACGGCCAGAATTGGCACAAGCAGAGCAGCCGTAGCTGTATTTGAAATGAAATTCGACAGGAAATAACAAATCAATCCTGAGATGATCAGAATCACGAGCGGCGACCATTGTCCGAAAGGAATACTGGCAATGGCGGCGTCTGCAAGTCCTGATCCGTTCATCCCGAGGCCGAGTGCGAAACCGCCTGCCACCATCCAAATAACGCTCCAATCGATAGATTGTAAATCCTTACCGTTGATTACGCCCGTGATGGCGAAGACACCGATGGGTATCAATGCGACATTGTTGGCGTCGACACCTGTAAAAATGTCAAGCAACCACATCAGAATGGTAACGATAAACGTACCGGCTACAACCCACATACGCCATCCGTGGTGCACATTACCCGTTATTTCCAATTCGATCGTTTTCTTGGAAAAGGGAAAGAGTTTTTTAAGTACCACCCAACTGATGACCAACAATGTGATAGCAAGCGGGAACATAAATGCCATCCATTGTCCGAAGCTGATGCCGAGATTTAGTCCCTCGGGATTATTCAGCGCCTGCAAAGCAATTGCATTGGGTGGGGTTCCGATAGGAGTGGCCATTCCTCCAATATTGGCAGCAATGGGAATAGAAAGCGTCAAGGCAATGCGCCCCTTTCCGTTTGCAGGCAATGCGGCAAAGACTGGTGTTAGGAAAGTGAGCATCATTGCTGCCGTGGCAGTATTGCTGACGAACATTGAAAAGATGCCCGTGATGAGCAGGAAACCCAATAAAACGCTCTCACTCCTTTTGCCGAAAGGTTTGATGAGATTCTTGGCCAGCAAAACATCTAAACCCGATTTGGTGGCAGCAATTGCAAGAATAAATCCGCCGAGGAAAAGCATAATGACTGGATTGGCGAATGTAGCCATAATATCTTTCGAACTGAGCAATTTTCCGAAAGTACTGCTCTCTTCTCCTTTGAAGATTGATATGCTGTTATCGGATATTGTAAGGCACATCAGGGTAATGATACCTAATGATGTTGCCCACGAGGGGATAGCTTCGGTCAGCCACGACAGTGTGGCGAATACGAAAACCGCAATAACTCGCTGCTGAATGACAGTGAGTCCGTCAATACCGAAGCACGATTGTGGCAGATTCCATACAATAGCCGTGATAACGGCAATTACAATCAACTCAATGACTTTCTTACTTTCGATGTGGTTGGTCAGTACATTTGATTTTTCTTCTGACATAGTTTTGATCGTTTAACTAAAAGATTCAATGGGCACAAAGATAGTACTTTTCGCCGAAAAGCGGACTCATTGTAAGCAAAAATATTTGTATTTTAGTCAAGAAAGGTATTTTTTTTCGTACCTTTGTGGTGTGATCGGTTCATCATCAGTGATTAAAAAGGAATCAGGTGTAAATCCTGAACAGTCCCGCTGCTGTAAGCTGTCCTTTATCAAAGTACGAACAAAGATGCCACTGATTCTTTTCGGGAAGGCGTTCGTGTTCGGGCAGCAAAGTTAGAAGATCTGCCCATCGCGTGTGATTTCCCACAACTTGAGGAAAGAACGGGAAAATGTTAATAATTCATTCTGTAGAATAAAAGAGACGGACAGATGAGATTCAGGTTTCATATTCTGTTCTTATTGCTGTTGGTAGGGTTTCCTACTTACGGTCAGCAGATAGATACATTGCATGCGTATATGCTTGACAGTGTAGAGATTTCGGCTGCCAAAGCAGATAATCTGATTAAGTCAACAGTTCCGGTACAAGCATTGAGCAATGAGAAAATGCTGCAATTAGGCATTCAAGGGATTGCAGATGCTTTATTGCATATTGCGGGGATCACGGTTAGAGATTACGGAGGAGCCGGTGGTATGAAAACTGTGTCGGTAAGGGGAATAGGCAGTCGACATACAGGTGTGATTTATGACGGTGTGACTTTGAGCGATTGTCAAACGGGAGAGATAGATCTTTCGCGTTATGCCCTTGATTATGTATCGAATCTCTCACTGACGATCGGCGACGGTGATGATATTTTCATTCCGGCACGTAATGTGACCGCTGCGGCCAATGTGAGCTTTCGAACATTTCAGCCTCCTGCCGGCGATCGCTCTGCACATCTTCGAACACAGATAGCCTTGGGCTCTTGGGGGACGGTGAATCCGTCTTTTGGTATCGGCAAGCGTTTCAGTCGACAATTCGCTTGTGTTGCAATGGCCGAATATACTTATTCAAACAATAATTATCCTTTTACGCTTTATAATGTAGATTTAGTTACACGCGAACGCCGGAACAACAGTCGGATGAACGCCGGACACATAGAGACCAACGCCGTTTATGATTTCAATGATCGTCATTCGCTCTTCGGTAAAATATATTATTACGACAACGACAGGCAATTGCCGGGCATTGTGCATTACTATACCGATGAAAACAATGAGACATTGCGTGAACGTAACGCTTTCGTTCAGTTGCAATACCGCGGCAGATTCGGTAACCACTGGTCGTTGCTAATGACAGGTAAATTCAATTGGGCTATGTCCGACTATCACAACGGACAGCCTGGCGGAGGCGTTATCAGTGCGCAGTACTGGCAAAGAGAAAGTTATGGCTCGACCGCATTGCTTTATACACCCGTTCGTTGGTTAGCCGTTGACTATTCGATAGATTACGTTTGGCAGAATTTAAACAGTAGCCTGTCTGTTGCCGAACGTCCGTTCAGACATTCTCTTTTGCAGAGCCTTTCGTCTAAGATGACACTCGGACGTGTCACCGCGATAGCTCGATTGCTTGGTTCTGCTTATTTCAATGGGGCTAAAGGTGGAAAATCAGGACAGGATGAGTGCCGATTATCACCCTCGATAAGCCTTTCTTATCGATTGATACCGCACCAGGAATTTTACCTCAGAGCCTTTTGGAAAAGCATCTTTCGTATTCCCACGTTCAACGAACTTTATTATTATCACATCGGAAGTACCGATTTGAAGCCCGAGAAGGCCGAGCAGTTCAATCTCGGCATAACTTATGCTACGCCCGACAGGCAGCTTTCTTGGTTTGTGCGGCTTACGCTCGATGTCTATGTGAATAATGTGAAAGACAAAATTATTGCTATTCCGTTCAATATGTTCGTATGGAGGATGATGAATATGGCGAAGGTCAGAGCTTACGGGACGGATGTGACGGTAGATATCAAACGGCGAATCGCTATGCGCCAATCGATCGGTCTCACGGCTAATTATTCGTGGCAACGGGCTGAGAATCGCATTAATCCGGAGTCGGAATATTACAAGAACCAGATTGCCTACACACCCGTACATTCTTTTTCAGTTACATTGACGTGGCTAAACCCGTGGGCCAATTGGGCCGTTTCAATGGATGGGCAGAGCGAACGATGGGCGACGAGGGAACATAGCACGGGAACTTCTATTGCCGGATATACAGAAATGGATGTCAATGTCTATCGATCGTTCTCCTTAGGCAAGGGTATTTTGACGGCAAGGGTAGGCATGATGAATGCCACGGACAAGCAATACAGCATTGTGGCCCATTATCCGATGCCAGGCCGTTCGTGGCGAGTTGCGGTAAAGTATGAATTTTAGGATAGATGAAAGATAAAGGATTATGCAAGTTTGAGATAAGCATCTTCTTAGACGAGGTATCGCCCGGCTTACCCCGCGGGTGGTATGCAAAGACACCCTATGAGTGGGGTAAAAAGCATTGTCTGATGATATCTGTTATACCCTTTCGGAATTCACTCGCAAAATACCAGCTTATCTCGAACTGGCGTAAGGATCGATACCTACAAACTTATAAACTCACAAACTCAAAATAATCAAGTATGAAGAAGTATGTATTAAATTTCTTGTGGCTGTTTATAGCCCTCTCGGTAATCACGTCTTGTAGCGATGATGATAATAAGGGTAGGAGAGAACCGGTAACAGTAACCGACGGTGTGTTCGTTTTGAATCAAGGCAATTTCTATTCTAAGATCGACGGTTCGCTCGATTATCTGAACTATTCTACGAACATCATAACTCGCGATGCGTTTAAAAGAATGAATGGTCGTTCGTTAGGTGGAACACCCAATGATGCTGTTATTGTGGGTGGAAAGATGTATGTGGCAGTAGCTGATGAAAACCGGGTGGAGATATTGGATGTAAAGACGCTGAAAGCAGCGACTCCCGTTAGAATCAAGTCGCCCCGAGCTCTTGTCGCCGACAATCGTTTCGTCTATGTGACGAGCTACGCCGGTACGGTGTCTAAAATTGATGCATCTACCGGGAAAATTGTTGCGACATCGGTCAAGATAGGTGCCAATCTTGAAGGTATTACCATTTTGAACGGTCGACTCTATGTGTGCAATGCCTATAATCCCGATTATACCTATAATACCAATGTTGTCAAACTCAGTGCTTCTGACCTGTCTAAACAGACGGACATTACCGTTGCGGCTAATCCGAACCGGATATTGAACGACGGAACTAATGTCTATGTCATCAGTTGGGGTAATTATAAGGATGTGTCACCCTGCTTGCAGAAGATTGATCCGACCGACAAGGTGACAAAATTAGCCGATGGAGCTACTTATATGGCATATCGGCAGGGAAAGATCTATCTCGTGAGCAACGCCTTTTCCAAACCGACTTACACGGTATATGACTTGGCTAAGTCGACCACCTCTACGTTTACAGAAGGAAAAGAGTTATTCACACCTTACGCTATCGGTGTAGATCCCGTTACAGGCAAAGTATTTATCACCTCTTACAGCAAGGATCCCGATACTGGAAAGACCAGTTATACCACCGACGGATATATCGTAGAATATGCTCCTACGGGTGCTTCTCTTGGTAAATTCTCGGTTGGTATAGGTCCTGGGACCTTACTCTTTGCATCTCACGAGGAGTAACAGATGCGCCTAACGTTTTGTTTTCTCTTATGGGCAGTGGCATTGCTGTCATCGTGCGGCAGTCGGAAAATCGACCGACCAAGCGGTGATGGCGATACCATTCGCTTTACATATGCTTCTCAGATCGCAGCTGTCAGGTATAAAGACTATACGGTCGTTACCCTGAAAAATCCATGGCGGGCGGGTCAAGTGTTGCATACCTACGTCTTGGTGAACAGAGCCGATTCGGCTCGTGTAAAGAATTTGCCCCACGGAACGGTAGTATATATCCCCGTACAGCATAGTGTTGTGTTTACGACAGCGCATTGTCAATTGTTGGAATATCTGCATTCGGGCGATGCCATCGTGGGTGTTTGCGACTTGAAGTACATCCTGATACCGACAATTCGGCAGCGAGTGGAAAATAGAAAGATTATCGATTGCGGCGAGGGAATGACACCCGCAATAGAGAAGATCATCGACTTGCATCCACAGGCTTTGTTAGTCTCTCCCTTTGAGAATAGTGGTGGCTTCGGAAAGTTGGATAAGCTCGATATTCCGATTATTGAGTGTGCCGATTATATGGAAACTTCTTCCTTGGGAAGAGCCGAATGGATGAAGTTCTACGGATTGCTTTATGGGTGTGAGCAGCGTGCAGACTCGCTGTTTGCAGTCGTAGAAAGCAATTATAATCGTTTGAAAGCCATAGCTCGGAAGATGTCGCTCGGGCGTTCGGTGCTGCTTGAACGTAAGACTGGAAGCGTGTGGTATTGTCCCGGTGGACAGAGCACGATCGGCCGTATGATTGCCGATGCTAATGCCCGTTACGTCTTTTCGGCCGACACACACAGCGGATCGTTGGCTCTACCGTTTGAAACCGTGCTCGACAAAGCGGGAGATTCGGATGTCTGGCTCATCAAAACATTCGGCGAGAAGATGTCGTCTAAGAAAGATCTGTTGGCTGAGTATCAAGGATACAGTGCACTGAAAGCCTTTAAAACGGAGCAGATCTTTGTCTGTAATACCGCAGAGCGACCTTATTTTGAAGAGACGCCATTCCGCCCCGATTATTTGTTAGAAGAGTTGATCGGCATTCTCCACACAACCGATTCTCATTCTTACCAGAAAGGCAGGGGCTATTTTTCGCAAATCGGCGGTTTGTAATTTTGTTTCGCCATTGTACGAATTACGCCGATTCTCCGTCAAGACGTGAGTTTTGGATAAAATAAGTGCTTATATTAGGGGGCTCTCTTGACAAGTATACGACCAGTGCCCCACTACTCGTATAGGAGTGCCCCACAGGTATACGACTTGTCGTCTCATCCTTCCGTATCTTACGTCAATTCGGGATAAGAAAATACCCCAAAAGCAACTCTATCATTTATCTGCGAATGGAAAGAGAAGATTTTTTTGTGAGAAAGCGGCTCAATCCATCAGAAAATAAAGGAAAAGAAATATTCTCAAGACGACAAGGAAGCGTTAATAATAAGATATATTTTCTCTCTTTCTATCGTAAAATGCAAATAAACATAAACGAATTTCTTCTTTCCATTGGGAAGTGTAAATATATTTAAATTCATTTGCTGTTTCCGATGGAATTAGAAGAAAAACAAAGATTTATGAACAATTCCAGATGGAAACAGAGAAAAAAAAGTATTTTTTCGATCGGTTTCCGCAGATCGAGAATCGAAAAACGAAAAAGTTTGTTCCGCCGGCAGGAAAACAACTTTCCTCTTTCCGCATTCTCTCAAATACTGCTTTCCCCGTTTTACTGTTTTTCCCAGGTGTTCGTCCCATATATTTTAGGCGATTACTTACTTTCTTTATAATTCCGGAAAGACATTCTTAGCATTATGCACGATCCATGCCAACACTCTCACAAAGTAAGTATGCCAGTTAGAGACCTCAAAGTTATAAACTTTCCTCGGCTTATACGAGAACTTTATATCTTTTATTTCGACATCTTCCTTGTTTCTGCTCTTTATCCGGTCGCCTGTTTGCAGATCAGCGGTATCTTTCCAATCGTTTTCTGTAAGGAAAGGATGCTTGTTGGCAATAAGGCATCTCTGTATCTTGATATGCGTGTTGTGGGTCGGGAGGAAGAACGCAGGAGCGGCTTCCTTGTCGCACATCATTAGAACATTCCTGACGATATATTCCAACTGATCTGCCATAACTCTCTCTTAAACGATGTCAGTATCACTGGAAGATATGATCACACTTAAGAGAGTCGGCTTTCTCGCCGATGAGGTGTACAGTGTCAGAGGCTTTCCCAGCCACGCAGCACTGTCTTTCAAGTCGTGCACATACCGGTTGGCGCCTGTTTCTATGTCTATGACCAGCTCGAAGCAGTGGTGTGTATTGAGACTCTGTTTAAGTTTGAAGGACTTGAAAGCAAAAAGCCGACGGCCATCGATGCTGACGGAAGTCTTTTTGTCTATTAATTCTCCCATATATTTTATATTTATTAATAATCATATTAAGAAGCAAATTGACAAGATTTGTGAGGAAAGAGAAAGAAGATACAAAGCCTTGTCTGTTTCGATTTCAAAAATAGATAAAAACAGCTATAAGGATGATAGAGTAAAAATGATGAAATATAGAAGAAATTAATACTGTGAGCTTCTTTAGTGGATTCCATAAGTAAATGCTCATTAGTAAGCAAGATACTTCCCAAGTAACAGTTAATCGCAACACAACTGACGGTTAAATACTGTGCATTGTTTTATCGTTTTCTTTCAAAGTTAGATAAAAGAGTCCTATTGATAATGAAATTCGTAAAAGGAATGTTTAAATTGTTTTTTATACGTCTGTTTTGAAAATATATAAAAACAGAAAGGAAAAGCAGGGGTATTTTTACGATCGGGAAGGTATGCGTTGATTAATTTATATACTTTATTGTTTTTAATTGGCTATTTGTAATAAACGAGAAGTATATGAGGAGACGACAGGAAGTCTTATACTTCTCGTTGTCTCCTCGTATACTTCTCACGATAGGGTCCCGATAAGATAGCAGATCCTGAAAGGTGGGTGGAACGATCGCCCGGGAAATCCCACAGATCAGTGCTATGATTTGTGTACTTTATTTCACTACATACTTTTTCTTTCCTACGACATAAATGCCTTTATCAAGGTCTTGCAGGGGAGCTACTGGATTGGCATCGTGGCGCACGAGGCGCCCGTCAATCGTGTAAACTTTCATTGCTTTTCTTTTATCGTCTGTCCCTATGGTACGAGAAATCCCTGTTGTTGTACCTTTTACAGTGCCTTTCCATCCATCTAAACTATAATAACCGCCATTGACAAAAGTAAGGTTCGTCGTCTGTGGGTTACCATTGTTGCTGAATATGATACCTTCATTGGAAGCGATGGAGTTGATGGAAGCTTCATTCCAAGTCCATTTCCATACGGCTTTTCCTTCCGTGGTCGTTCCCACTTTGGTACAGGCCGTTCCCGGCCACTTACCGCCCGTGTAGTTGTGGGTTTTATCCCAACGCCAGCAGAAGACAGTATTTGTCCAATTGGAAGGCGCCTCAAAGAAAGCACAGGTCTCTCCTTCGTTGACTTTACAAAAATCGGGAGCAGTGAATGGCGGTGTATCTTCTTGAATGTCATTAATGGTCGAGATATCCACATTCTCACTCACATAGTACTTGAAATTCTCTCCCTCTACCGCAAGTTTATAACCGGCTAAATCGATACCTGTCGTAGTACCGAGCAGCAACAAAGTTTTGCCTATTGTACCCTGCACGTTAAGAATAAAACCATCGGCTTGTGCCATAGCGTTGAGAATGGTACTTTGATTGTTCAACCCCACGACTTTGCGTGCCGTGATGAGCTTCTTGATAATTGTTTTATGTGCCTTCCAATGACTCAGAAACACGCACGGTGTACCCGGCATTGCCAGAATATAAGCGTTGGCAGCAGTAACATTGGCATAGAGGGGTGCCCCGCCGCTTTCGGAAGATCTACCTGTATCGTGGTTGTCTACGAATGTGACGGAATATCGACTGTATGCTGCATCGTTGGTCAGGCTGCTTTCGGCAAGTCTGTTCCATTTTCCATTACCCAGTGCATCATTGATTGCATATTTCATCGGGAAATCGAATGCTGCACTTTGGATTACATTATCATATTTGGTTCCGTTAATCCAATTCTTGACTTTCGCCACGTCACCGTCCCAATATTCACCGACCGAATAAGCGGCGCCGACCGTATGATTATAAAGCCCTGTATATTGAGGTGCATAACCTTTCACAAAATCATAACGATAACCGATATAACCGAGATTCTCGTGCAAGTATTTCAGATAATTGATAACGTTTTTCTGCACATTGGTCCCTGTATGATCAAGATCGCGTGCACCGCTCCATCCTTCACCGGTATCTTTATTGGGTCCGACAATTTTTCCGTTTTGAGCAGCCTCGTCGTCAGAACAAATATCGACAGGTGTGAGTTGCCAACTTACGCCGTTCACCTTTTCTGTGGGAAAATCTGTCCAGTCGCTGGCACCGTTCCGATGATTGATCACCACATCCTCGATAAACCCCGTACCTTTTGTTTTGAACGTTTGGATCATTTTTCGCAGTGCAGCTTCAGTTCCGAATGCACTCTTATGATCGTACCAGTAAACGGGATGATACCCCATATTTTTTGTTAAAGAGCCAGCATAAGCAGAATTAGGCACCCAAATCAGATTGAAATACTGTGACAACTCATTGGCCTGCAACTCGAGTTTCGTCCATTGCGTGTCATCGTAACTGTCCCAATAAAAACCTTGCAACATTACACCGCCGTAATTGGCAGGCCATCCCTGTGCAAATACGCATACAGATGAGGTAAGCATCGCAAATAAAATTGTAAGAAACTGTTTCATAAATAAATGGCGTTTGATTTTCGCTACTAAATTAGCCATTACTTTGTGAATAACGAACCTTGATGCAGATCAATATACAGGATTCGGTGTGTAAACGATTGCACGCGTATCCGAATTAGTAAGATTCGATATGAAAGCAATCATGTGGTCGAGTATTTGTCTCGATTATCGGTATATAATAGATAATTAATGTTAACTGCTGTTTGTTTTTTTCTCTTTTATACGTTTTATAAACGAACAGCAAACCAATGACGCAAAACGAGTTTGAACATATCGCCAAAACAATCCGTGCGCAAGCGGTGAATGTAAGTCAATGTTGCGGTGCCGATTCGGTCGGAGCCGAAGATATCGCACAAGATACGATGCTGAAACTTTGGATGATACACGACACGCTTTCGGGACAAAAGGAGATGAGGGCATTAGCCGTTACAATTGCCAAGCGATTGACCATCGACAGTCATCGACGACAACACACGGAGCCGATCGATCCGACATACACTGTAATAGATGATTGTCAGCCAGCACCGGACATAGCCTTGGAAGCGAATGAAGATCAAGAATGGTTACGTTGTCGGCTTGACCGACTGCCTGCTACGGAGTTACAGATTCTGCGGATGCGGCAGGTTGAGTTACGAACGAATGACGAGATTGCTGCTATCTTGGGAATTGAACCGACATCGGTGTGTACGATGCTTTCACGTGCTCGCCACCGTTTGTTAGACGATATTAAGAAAAGAATGAAAGGGGAAAGTAAATGAAGACAGACGAAGATATTAAGATACAGATAGATCGGTTTATGGCTGGTGAAACTTCTATCGAAGACGAGGCTCGATTGGCAGAATATTTCCGTACGAATATAGTAAAAGAAGAATTACGACCCTATCAGGAGATGTTTGCCTATTTCGATCGCGGGATGCAGGAGCCGCATACTCACCGCCGACGCGTGCGCCCCTATTTGCTCTCAGTGGCTGCTGCAATTCTTGTCCTACTATTGCTGTTGATATGGCCTAAGGCACAACCGAATCAGAAGATCGTGCAACAAATACCGTCCGAAATGGTAAATCCCGTTGAAATAAGCAATAAGTCGACTCCTGACAAGGCCGTACGTAGTACGCTGCAAGGCGAATCTGTGCGGTCCGTTTATCGCCGATCGCATTATACCATTCGGTCTTCGCGTAAATTGATGGCAATCAATCCTGTTCGGACGAACGAGATGAATGCTGCAACAGAACAATTGATAGAGGAGAAAATGAGCAGTATCGAAGCAGGACAAGAATATATATTACAGCTGATTTCAGCCTTGGCTGATACTCAAAATCAAGACTTGGAACTGATAGTGGCGAGTATGTCGGCCAACAAAAACGAAGATGTTTACTAAAAGATACGGATATGAAAAGATTAATGACACTGACACTGATGATTGCACTGCTGCTGATACCTATTGGCATAGCAGCCCAGAAGAATGTCGTAAAAGCAATCGATCACTTTGTCTCAAATAAAAGTTATGCACAGTATATCACGCCGTCTGTCTCACGAGAGAACGACTCGCGGACTGGCAACCCAATAGCCTATTGCTATCATTATACGTTTGAGATACCGCGCAGCAAACAGAAAGCCTTGGCTGATCTCCGCGCAGCCTTTTACGAGGATATGCCCCAAGCCTATTCTACACTCGTCAAAATGTCCGGAAATACGGGAGGCGAGCGGATGCGCGTTTCTTATGGTGCGAGATTAGAGAAGAGCGTGCTGTTTGGCACGAGGCAAGCGAATAATTATCTTGTAATGGCCGTTGCCGACCCTACCGATTCGTTGCACCGTTTTGTCTATGCATTGGTGTGGAATGAAAACAAAGCAACAGATAAATTCACTGGTTCTATCTATAAGATTTATAGCAAAAATCCGCGAATGAAAACTAATCGGCAGTCAGTATTTGACAATTTTACAATCGATTTTAATGCCGATGAATATCGTGCAGTATTCGACTCATTGGGGAATCTCTATCGCGACTTGCCCAAGAATCTTGATGAGAAAGCACGGATGTGGATGATTCTTTCAGACAAGATTTGGCCGAAGAACCTGTCAAAATATCGTTTAAACAGGGTTTTCTCGTTCGTAGAAGACTCCGTGAAGACCGACCTTGATTTCCTTCATCGTTTTACGTCTCTGCGCACTGCTTATAAGATGTATACCGACAAAGGTAATCTGTCTCTCAAAACAGGGATTGTCAATAAACTGCTCCGCCTGTGTAAAGAGCATGGTTATCTGCTTTCGCCCCATCTGCGTGAGGTTTGTATTGCAGAGTTGCGGAATATGCAGTCGAGTTCCAAGGATAAATTTTTGATCGGATTATTAGACGATGCTATATTAAAACTTAAATAATAAGATAAGATTTGATGTTTTCGATTAGGGAAGGTGGGCAGTGATGTTCGCCTTTTTCTATTGTGTTTAAGTGAGTTCGACGATTTTATCAGCACTGTGTGGTGTTGTACTTCAGATGTTGAAAATATCAGCATTTAGATGCAAGAAGTCGGTAGGTGTAAAGTGAAATAAATAAAAGCAAAGGTGATGAAAATAATTGTAGGAAAATGGTCGAATATCGTAAAATAGTGGTATCTTAGCACAGAAATAGAAGGGGGAGGAGGGTAGAATCGCCTTACTGTCCGTGTAAAAGAAAGGAGACTGAGATGAAAAGATGGATTATTGTTGGTGCATTGGGCTTGTTAGTGTCGGCGTGTACAACATCACGACTTACATATGCAGAAAAGGAAGAGGCGCGTCGAATGTTAGCCCTGCGTGTGTCAGAGGTTCTTGAAAAGCGGCATTTGAGAATCGATGTCGATTATATAATGCCGAAACGAGGAAGCTCGCGCCATTTGAGTTATGGATATTCTTTGGAGGTGCGCGGTGATAGCGTGATTTCGTATTTACCGTATTTCGGTCGGGCTTATCACGTACCTTATGGTGGTGGAAAGGGATTGAATTTCAAAGCTTTACTGTCTAATTATCAGGTAACACGGAGCAAGAAAGATATGACACGTGTTGAATTACGAGTGCAGAATGATGAAGATACCTATGATTATATGATAGATGTGTTCGATAACGGACGTGTATTGTTGGATGTTTCGCCGCAAAATCGTGAGTCGGTCAGTTTTTCCGGTATGTTGAATCTGGACAAGGAGCGTTGAGAGTCGGAGAACTGTTATTGGAATGTCTGTACGTCGTCACGACTGACGCCGGTCGCTATGGAGTCGCCAACAGTTGCAAGACTGTCTGTTACGCTTTATGAATCTCGTTGAGGAGGATTATGGTCGAGCCCCGCTTCTGTACAGTTATTCGAGATTCTATAATGAAAACTTAGCTCCGGAATTTAATGGTTATCTTCTGTTTACTGTGTGTTGCAGTTCTAATTCACCCATTGTGAATGGCGCGGGTAGGCATTATGTCGGCAACATAGCTATCAAGGTGTCGTAGATGGTATTTCTACACCCGTAGATCTGGATGTTTTCGAGAGTGGAACGACGATTTTCGACATTCTGTTTCGATGATGAAAGAAGATAAATAAGGGGTGATATCTTGTTGAGAGATATCACCCCTTATGATGTTCAATGATTTATTTTAGGATTAATTCAATCGGACAATGGTCCGATCCTAATATTTCGGTGTGGATTCGAGCATCCTCCATTCGGTCTTTTAATCGGTCTGAGATCAGGAAATAGTCAATGCGCCATCCCGTATTCTTTTCTCTTGCACGGAAACGGTAAGACCACCACGAATAAGTTATCTGTTCCGGATATTTCGAGCGAAATGTATCGGTAAAACCATTAGTCAGTAATGTTGTCATCTTTTCACGTTCTTCATCCGTGAATCCGGCATTGCGGTGATTGGTCTTCGGATTTTTGAGGTCGATTTCTTCGTGCGCTACATTCATATCTCCACATACGATGACAGGCTTGCGAGCATCTAATTGTAGTAGATAGGTGCGGAAAGCGTCTTCCCAAGTCATTCGATAGTTGAGCCGACGAAGTTCATCTTGCGAGTTGGGGGTATAGACGGTAACGAGAAAGAAGTCATTCATTTCAAGGGTAATGACGCGCCCTTCGTGGTCGTGTTCATCAATGCCGAGTCCGTAAGTGACATTGAGCGGTGGGTGTTTCGTATAAATAGCCGTACCGGAATAGCCTTTTTTATCAGCATAATTCCAATAAGACATATAACCATTGAATTGCAAATCTAATTGACCTGCTTGCATCTTGGTCTCTTGTAAGCAAAAAAAGTCAGCATCAAGGGCTTTGAATGTTTCTTCAAAGCCCTTGTTGACACAGGCCCGCAGGCCATTGACATTCCAGGAAATAAACCTCATTTTATTTCTTACCTTCTACGAGAATGAATGCTCTTCCTTGTGAGTTATCGAACATTGTACCGTCGCTCAGTTTGATTTCTTTCGGTATCAAGAAGAATTGGAGAGCTTTCTTCGGTTTATAATACAGGTTTAAGCTGTTGTAGTTGAGTCCTACGCTTGCCCCTCCCGGTACGAAAGTGGCTGTCAAAGTCTGAGCTGCGCTATTGTGTGTATATGGATAAGAGAGCATCCACGGCTTGCCAGTCCCTAACTTTTGAGGCCATAATATGAAGAAATAAGCATTACCTCCATACAGATTCTTGATATAATTCGACTGAGAATAAAGCCTAATATCGCTGGTGAACTCGGCTGTCAGTTTCTCCAATGCTGTTTTTACCGTTCCGTTGGCAGCGTTTAAAGCAAAGAGTCTGACGGGGAAATCTTTCACTGTAATGATGGAATCCGTACCTACTGTGAAATGAACGACGGCACTGTCTGATTTTATCAGTCGGCCGTTAGGACTTGTGTACAATCTGGCTTTTCCTGTATATGTACCGGCCATTGCGTGGATTTGTGTCGTTTTTTCTGCTGGAGTAAGAGGCACAACAGTTGAGTCGATATCGTTACCGTTGTTACTGATACACGCGTTCAGCGAGAAAGCAGCTGTCACAAGACATGCTGCGGTTAAAAGGTTTTTTGTTAATGCTTTCATTTTTATTTATTATATTAAAATTGTTTATCTGTAAAATGCTGTGTATATCGAAATCTTGCACGAGATATAGTACTTTTTTTATATCTTTTTAGATTCACCTCTCAACAAATTCATAAATTCTTCGCGGGTCTTTGCTTGATTGAAAGCACCGCTGAAATCGCTGGTTGTCGTGATGGCGTTCTGTTTTTCTACACCGCGCATCTGCATACACATATGTTTGGCTTCGATGACGACCATCACGCCCAAGGGGTGCAATGTATTCTCGATACAGTCTTTAATCTGTTGTGTGAGACGCTCTTGCACTTGCAGCCGATGGCTGAAAATATCGACAACTCGCGCTATTTTGCTTAATCCGGTGATGTAACCGTTTGGGATATAGGCAACGTGGGCTTTGCCATAAAAGGGTAGGAGATGATGTTCGCACATCGAAAAGAAGTCGATGTCTTTGACTATCACCATTTGGTTATACTTCTCTTCAAAGAGTGCATCGGTCAGAACCTTATGCGGGTCTTGTGTATATCCGCGCGTTAAAACCTGCATAGCCTTGGCTACTCGTATCGGAGTTTTCTGTAATCCGTCGCGTTCAGGATCTTCTCCAAGCAATTCTAATACGCGCTCGTAATGCGAAGCAAGTTCATCAAGGCCGTCTCTCCATTCTGTTTCTGTATTCATTTCTGAGTTTTTAAGTTTGTAAGTGAGTTTCTAAGTTTATGAGTTTTAATGTTTTGAATTTAGTAAGTTTTAAGTTACAGTGGGTGAAAACTTATAAATTTAAGAACTCGTAAACTCAAATACTAACTCACCGTCACTCTTGCACCGTTATTTTTCCTCGTACCACGATGGACGATTTATAGCCCATTTTTTGTATTTGCAGCAACATTCTACTGGCTTCTTCGTAACTTCGATAGTTACCTACGCGACAGATCCAACGCGGTGAATAGAAGTGAACATAAACGGGTTGGTCGGGAAATCTCATTTTAATAGCATTGCCAATCTGCTGAGCCCGAGTTTTATCCGCCCGTGAATTTCCCCCTGCGAATGCCTGAACCCGGTAGCCGTCAACCTTGTAACTGCTACGCATCACTTTTTTCCGCATATCTACGACGGGAATATCAAACTCGTCATCGTCTTTATTTTCTTTCTTTGTTGTCGTTTCGAGTTTAACGGATTCCTCTTTTTTGATTGAGTCAGGATTGTGATGCTGTGGTTTGATGGGGGATGCCGATTTATTGGCTGCGACTTTCTCTTTAACCGGGATAGATTTGTCTTTTACAAGTGTCGCCTTGACTGGTTGTTTGGTTTGTGGTTTACCGTTAACCAATTCGTCGATTTCCTTGCTCTGGTTAACGGTCATGGTGCCCTGTCCTTTGTCCTTCCGCTGGATGTGTTCAATGAAAGTCTGTGCCTGAACGCATACCGTGGAGCACAGTGCGATCATCAGTGTAGTGACGAATTGTTTCATTTTATCCGGATTCAGTTTATGTGAGCTGTCTCAGGCGAATGGTTTAAGGTGGCAAGATTTGCTTGTCAAACCTTAAACCGATACGCCCTCAACCGTAAGTGATTATTTCTTCCAAGCGTCGATAATTCCTTTGAAGTCGGCTGCTTTCAGTGAGGCACCACCTATCAAACCACCATCGATATCAGGTTTGGAGAACAATTCTGGTGCATTGCTTGCTTTGCAGCTGCCGCCATAAAGAATGGTAGTCTCTTCGGCAACCTCTTTTCCGTATTTTTCTGCAATGACTGAACGCACGAAAGCGTGGATTTCCTCGGCCTGATCTGCCGTTGCAGTCTTACCGGTTCCTATGGCCCAGATAGGTTCGTAAGCAATGATTATATTCTTAAATTCCTCTGCTGACAGATTGAATACACTGCCTTCGAGTTCTGCCTTGCATACTTCATTCTGCTTGTTAGCTTCACGTTCTTCTAAGGTTTCACCGATACAGAAGATCACTTTGAGGTCGTTTTTCAAAGCCAGAAGTACTTTTTCTTTCAGGGTCTCGGGTGTATCATTGTAGTATTGACGGCGTTCCGAGTGACCAAGAATGACATATTGGGCACCGGTACTCTTTACCATCTCTGCCGAAACCTCTCCGGTAAAAGCTCCTTTCTCCTTATCGGCGCAGTTTTCTGCACCCAAATCGATAACATCTTGGTTCAAAACGTCAGCCACAGAAGCCAAATGAATAAACGGTGTGCAGATGATCACGCCGCAGTTAGGCTTTTCTGCTGTCAAGGCTGCATTCAATTCTTTGGCCAAAGCCACACCTTCTTGAAGGTTTAAATTCATCTTCCAGTTACCTGCTACAATTTTCTTTCTCATTTTCTTTTTTCTTTTTAAACGTTGATATATTTTGTTTGAATCTTCTTTTTGTTTCAACCAGCGAGTCCAAGCCCACATCCGGTCGGCTACAGTAAGTAAGAACAGCGGTAGCGCAAACCATAAAAGGATTCTCAATATCTTACTGGGGACGCTGTCGGTAGGTATTTTCCCAATGTCTAACTGCTGTAAAGGAGCATTCAATTCATCGCTTTTAGGCAGATCATTGTGGCTCCATTTGCGAATAATCGTACCGTTTTTGAGTAATACCAAGCCCGGATTACTTCTGATGATTGTCTTTAATGTTGTTTCGTCTGCTGTACAAAAGGGGTATTCAGCGCCTGTAATGTCTTCCCATTTGGTAATTGCTTTCTGCGTGCTTGCCGTCAAGCAATAGAATGGGATATGCTCTTCTTGCGCATATTCGTATACTTGATCGATGGCTCCGAAATTGCTGTCGTCGGCTTGTTCTAAATGAGGTGCAATGAGCAGGAAAGTATATCCTGAATCGGAAAGCACTTCATTGGTAATATCTTGACCGTCACTGAGGCGCTCAATAGTGAAATCGTGAATTGGCGGAACATATCCCGCTTCGGTCTGTACTGTCTTACTATCAACAAATTGCCACGTAGAGTCGGGGTAATCGGCCAATGTAAATACTTTCTCTACACCATTCTTGCGCATCAGAAAGGTTGTTTCAAACTTCGGTTTCGGGGCTCCTGGAGGTATCTTCATTCCAGCTTTGATATTCACCCCGATGCGGTAAGGCCGGAAATCGAACTGCGGTAGCTTGTAAAGGCTGTATCCGGCGGACATCAAAATAAAGATAATCGTGTAGTTGATGATGATCCATTGGTTGCTTTGAGAGATGAATCGCACCATTCTTAACGGCCAGACGGCCACTGTAATGGCACAAATCAACAGTCCAATATTTTTAATCAACGACTCGGTATTGGTCAGCACGATGATTTCTCCGAAACATCCGCAGTCTTTTACAGGGTCGGCTGCGACCAGCCAAACGGTGATAAGTGTCATCACTGACATCAGAACCGCAATTAGCCGAGATGTAAGTCGACGTCGGATTGCGAACAACATCAAGATACCTAATGTGAACTCAACCGCCGATAAACCCACCGAAGTACCCAAAGTTACCCAGTCGGGGATGTAACTGCGCAGGTTCAAGGCTGTGAGATAGTCCTGAATCTTATATTGTGTACCTAAGGGATCGATTGCTTTGACATACCCCGCGAAGATGAATGTTACTGCAATGATCAGTCGGCACAAGTTTACTATAATGCGCTTGACGTTCACACTTCTTGTTCCTGCTCTTTCAATTTGATGGCACCGAATGTTGCATAGTTGACAATGTCCATATAGTTGGCGTCGATTCCCTCTGAAACAAGGGCCTCACCGTTGATGTCTTCCAATTCTTTTATACGTTGGAGTTTGGTCAAAATAAAGTCCGTATAACTGCTGACACGCATTGCTCGCCATGCCTCATCATAGTCGTGGTTCTTCCGAAGCATCAGTTTCAATGCTTCGTTTGCGTACCGATCATAGAGTGTCAGTGCCTCGTCGGGATTAATATCCACCTCATCGGTGAAGCCTTTTGCCAATTGAATCAGCCCCACAATACCGTAGTTGATCAGCGCAATGAACTCCGGGCGAATACCTTCATCTACCATTGCCTCCTTTTTCAACTCCAAAGAACGAATGCGCTTGGCCTTGATGAAAAGTTGATCTGTCAGTGACGAAGGTCTCAGAATACGCCACGATGCACCGTAGTCGTGCAATTTCTTTTCAAAAAGAGCACGACATTCGCCCATCACTGTGGTGAATTGGTCTTCCGTTTTCAACGAATTATCTACCATAAAAGTCTGAAATCTGTGTGCAAATTTACGCATTTCATTTGAGACAACCAAATTAAATGATTTGAGTCATTTGATAATTGAAAATTGAGAATTAATTAATGCGATCTCTGTTTCGTAAATATATAAAATGCAGATGAGTATTAAGGCGGGTCCTGACAGCCGATTCTCAATTCTTAATTTTTAATTCTCAATGTTCCTTTTGTCGTTTATGAATCACGCGCACCGTGCTGCATAGCACGTCGTAGCGTATTTGTAGCGAATCGTGTTTTATTCGCAGGGCAGCCGGATAGACACGGTTGCCATATTGGGCAATCTGCCGTTGTACCGCTTGTAGTGCTGAATCGGTGTGGGCTATGTCGTTTTGCGTTATTTTCAATGACGCTTTCTGCCAGAATTCCAGTGCCTTTTTGCGCGCGTTGATAGCCTTGGGATAGCGCTTGCGGAGAGTTTTAATCGAATCGAGAGCTTGTCGATACTCCTTATTATAATATAGGGTCTCGATGCGGGCGATAGCTTCTGCCGCCCGTTCTTCATCAGTCTGACCGCACGCTATACACAGCGCCACGGTGAAAATCATTACAAGTTTCTTCATAATCAGGGGACAAATCTACAATAAATCGGTGGAAAAATCGAAAGAAACGGGAAGATTAACGTAATTCTTCCATTCATATAAAAGGCTTTCCACAATTAAATTATTCTCTTTTTCTTGCAAGTTTAGAATTTCTTAATTACTTTTGTCGCGGTGGTGGATTCCAAAAGTCTTGTAACACACACACAAGGAATGCTACTTTTACGACAAAATCGTGATAAAAAGTCAATGTCTTTATGGGAAACGATGTATTTATTAGAATTACAGGTCAAGAAACAGTCTCTCCCCTCATAAAGGTGCAATACAAATCCAGAATAGTTTTCTTATTCACAGCGGACCACCTACTTTGCAGGATAGCGGATGGGGAAGCGCCGGGTGCATTGAGATTATTGGAAACTTCTCCGACTTCAAGGAGGACATTAAGACCGTATCAGGAATAGGAGGATATTTGCCGAGTGATGAAATCATTTTCAGATTGATAAAGGCAGGAAAGTTATATATAGAGATTGAGGTAGCTTCCAAACCTAACGTTACCCCAATGTCAAATCAGTTTAAGCTCAAGATATAAAAGCAATATGAAGAGATTTGCATTATATTTCGTATGTCTGACTTGTATGCTTTGCAATTGCAAAGCGCAAACAGCACCGTCGCCAGCAAAAGATATGACACGGCAATATATGTATGAAAATCAGCTGGTGGATTCCATGGGATACCGAAATACGCCAACTTACCGTGTTATATCCGTTGAGAACACTTATACACTGCGATGGACAGGCAAGACTTTTACCGGCGTGCACAAAAACAAAGCTAATCTATGGCTTATCAGTGCCGTGGTGAAAGGTATGAATACCAAATGGCTGAACCATTCCATTTCGATTGCGACAAAAGATGTATGGGTGCTTAAAGACAGTATTCAGAAAGATGTAATAACCATTGTTGCCTTGAAGTCTGCCGAGACGGGGTGGAACATCAATACCTTTAACAGGGAATATTTTATGATAGTCGAATGCAAAGCGCCCTTGTATGTAGTTCCATACTTTTATAAACGGCAGTGTTTACGTCATCTGCATTATCTCATCATTCCAAATTGTGGGTAATGAGGTGCGTCCCGTCATCGACAGAAAAATCTTGTATGAAGATATATTGAAGCCACTTATGAATAAAGTTTTCCTGTAAAGGAATGTATCTTTTCGATTCTTTCCGGTGTTTCAGATAATTGGAAAGAATTGGAGAAAAGCAGAATGGGAGTATTCCTGGCACTCATTTGTGAAAATAAAAGAGGTAATCTGCAAGGTATATTTTGCTTTTCGACCGATTTGTCGTAATTTTGCAGGCAAATAAAAAGATGATGAGAAATCTCACAGATGCCGATTTGGCAAAGCTACTCGATAAAGACATATTCCATCAAATATCTGAAGCGGCCGACTCATTGGGCCTGGATTGTTATGTCGTCGGTGGCTATGTACGCGACCTTTTTCTTGAACGCAACTCCGGCGATATTGATGTTGTGGTGGTAGGAAGCGGTATTCAGGTGGCCGATGTGCTGAAACAGCGACTCGGGAAGCGTGCCCATATCTCCGTGTTTCGCAATTTTGGTACGGCACAAGTGAAATATAAAGATACCGAAGTGGAGTTTGTCGGTGCACGAAAAGAAAGTTATAGTCACGATTCTCGCAAGCCGATCGTGGAAGACGGAACATTGGAGGACGACCAAAACCGTCGAGATTTCACTATCAATGCATTGGCTGTATGCTTAAATAAAGACCGGTTCGGAGAGTTGGTTGACCCTTTTGACGGGCTAGCTGATATGGAAGACGGCATTATCCGGACGCCGCTCGACCCCGATATCACTTTCAATGACGACCCGCTGCGTATGCTCCGATGTGTGCGTTTTGCTGCTCAGTTGCGTTTCTTTATCGAGGATGAAACTTTCGATGCACTTGAACGCAATGTCGAACGCATCCGAATCGTCAGCGGCGAACGTATTGCCGATGAACTCAATAAAATAATGATGACCGATCAACCCAGTCGAGGCTTCTACGATTTATACCGTTGCGGACTCCTCTCCATTATCTTGCCGGAATTCGTTAGATTAGATATCGTGGAGACACGAAACGGAAAATCGCATAAAAATAACTTCTATCATACGCTTGAAGTGGTGGATAACATCAGTCGGAAAACGGATAATCTGTGGTTGCGTTGGGCTGCTTTGTTTCACGATATAGGCAAACCGAAAAGCAAAAGATGGGATAATGCGGCGGGATGGACATTTCATAATCACAACTATTTGGGTGCGAAGATGGTGCCGGAGATTTTCAGGCGGTTGAAGTTTCCGATGGACTCGAAGATGAAATATGTGCAAAAGCTGGTGGATTTGCATATGCGTCCCATCGTGATTGCTGATGATGTGGTGACCGATAGTGCCGTGCGCAGACTGATGAACGATGCAGGCGATGACATCGATGATCTGATGACGCTGTGCGAAGCCGATATAACGAGCAAAAGTCAAGTGCGAAAACAGCGTTTTCTTGATAATTTCCGCATTGTTCGCGGTAAGTTAGTCGATCTCAAAGAACGTGACTATAAGCGTTTGCTTCAACCTTGCATTGATGGAAATGAGATTATGGAGATGTTTTGTTTGCCTCCTTGTCGTGAGGTGGGATTATTGAAGCAAGCGCTCAAAGAGGCTGTTCTTGACAATCGAGTGCCTAATGAACGGGGGCCGTTGATGGAGCTGTTGATGAAGAAAGCAAAACAGATAGGGCTCATTAATGCCGACCGATGAATGGTGAAAGAGCGAAAAGGCGGAAAAGTGAAAAGAATACTTGAACAGCAGAATTTTCTTTTTACCTTTCTGTCTTTTCGCTTTTTCATTTTTCATTTACCGTTAATCACACTGCGAAAAGTCGTTAAACGGCGTGCGATTAACCGTTAATTGCATGGTGATTAACGGTTAATTGCACGCCCATTTCTATGTGTTTGATTTTCAGTAAGATACAGTCCTGTTTTAGGGAATGCATTGGCTGTGTTTTATGAAAGTATGTAATGAGAGGCAACGAGATTCTTGTCAAGAAGACAAAAGGTAATAAGTGTCGTGTTGACAAGGGTTATATGTTGTATTGCCAATGATTCGCAAGAATGTGATTTTGTTTTGATGTGCTTCTATGTGAATCTTTCCATCCTGCTACTTGATTGTCTTTCCGTTTTTTATTCCAATAATTATTGTTAAAAGGAGGTGCTTATCAGAACAACGTGTAAAGATTATTCGTACCTTTGTAGGTGAAAACTTGTAATTTATTTTGGGTTTCCTTTGTGGAGCATTAAGATTGTAATACAAGCGAAGTAGATAATTTTTATGTATATAATATATAAGGTATGAAACAAAACAGATCGTTTCTGATTAGTGCCTTGGCTGCTCTGATGATGTCGTGCGGTAATAAAGGAGGTATGGATTTAAGTGATAACGAATATCCGGTGCGTACGATCGAGGCACAGGATGCTGCTTCGCAGACTACGTATCCGGCTACGATTAAGGGTGTGCAGGATGTAGAGATCCGGCCGAAAATATCTGGCTTTATCACGAAAATATGTGTCTGCGAAGGTCAGCGTGTCAATGCGGGGCAACTATTATTCGTAATTGATAATGCGACTTACCAGGCATCAGTACGCCAAGCGGCGGCTGCGGTGAGCACGGCAAAGGCACAACTGGGTACGGCTAAGCTAACTTACGACAACAGTCAGCAGTTGTTTAAGAATAAAGTCATCGGTCAATACGAACTGCAATCGGCTCAAAACACCTATGAGAGTGCCAAAGCCTCTTTGGCACAAGCACAGGCTATGCTGGCTTCTGCCAAGGAAACGTTGGACTTTTGCTATGTTAAGAGTCCGACGAGTGGCGTTATCGGGAGTCTGCCTTACAAAGTGGGCGCCCTCGTCAGTGCATCGAGTCCCGACGCACTGACCACCGTTTCTAATACAAGTGCAGTGGAAGTGTATTTCTCGATGACTGAAAAAGATATTTTAGCTATGACCAAAACAGACGGAAGTGCAAGTGCGGCAATCGGCCGGATGCCATCGGTAAAGCTGCAATTGGCTGATGGAAGCCTTTACGATCATCCTGGGAAGGTGGTTAAAATGAGCGGAGTAATCAATCTGTCGACGGGTTCTACTTCGATGATTGCGCGTTTTGACAATCCTAAGCACTTGTTGAAGAGTGGTTCGTCCGGTTCGATTATCGTACCGTATACCAGTAATGGCGCCATTGTTGTGCCGCAAGAGGCTGTGTTGCAAGTACAGGATCGCTATTTCGTTTATGTGGTCGACAACAACGGAAAAGTGAAATATACCGAGGTAAAAGTGGACCCCAACGATGACGGAGTGAACTATGTGATTACCGCCGGACTGAAAGTAGGTGACCGTTTTGTGGTTAAGGGCACGTCGTCTCTGACCGACGGAATGGCAATTAAACCACTTACAGAGGCACAATATGCCGAGAAATTGAAAAAGACGGCGCAAATGGGCGCTGATCAAAGTGACTTGAACAAGCTGAAAAAAGATTTCGGAAAATAAGGCGAAACGGTCTGGCAGCATAGCAGTAGATGCTGAGTGTGCAGGCTGATGATAACTAAAATATACACAAATGAAACTTGATAATTTCATCAATCGCCCTGTTTTGTCGACGGTTATATCTATTTTAATCGTCATTCTGGGGCTTATCGGGTTGGTGTCGCTGCCTATCGAGGAGTATCCGAACATTGCCCCACCGACCATTATGGTGCGTGCCTACTATCCGGGAGCTAATGCGCAGACCGTGTTAAACTCGGTTGTGGCTCCGCTCGAAGAGCAAATCAATGGCGTGGAAGGTATGACCTATATGACATCTTCGGCTACAAACGAGGGCTCGGGTAGTATAACGGTATACTTTAAACAAGGAATGAACGCCGATATGGCGCAAGTCAATGTACAAAACCGTGTTACCCAAGCCAGTTCTTTGCTGCCGGCCGAAGTTACGCAAGGTGGTGTGAGTGTGGAAAAGCGCCAAAACTCTACTGTGCTTTTGTTTGCTCTGGTAGGCGATAGCACGCGATATGACGAGCAATTCCTTTCCAATTATGCGGATATCAATGTGGTCCCGGCTATTAAACGCGTTAATGGTGTGGGTAGTTGCGAGTCGATGGGAGCCAAAACGTATACGATGCGTCTATGGCTTGACCCTGCAAAGATGAAACAACACAACTTGATTCCATCGGATATTGCAGGTGTTCTCGCACAGCAAAATATCGAAGCTGCTCCCGGAAAGTTCGGAGAGCAAAGCCAAAATCAATATGAATACGCCATCAAATATAAAGGAAGGCTTCGGACTCCGGGAGAGTTTGGCAATATGATCATATCTACTGACAACAATGGTCAGACTATTCGGGTGAAAGATGTAGCCCGAGTGGAGATGGGCGCATTGTATTATGCGGTGCGACAGAGTCTTAATGGCAAGCCGTCGGTAATGATGATGGTGAGCCAAACGGCAGGTTCTAATGCTACACAAGTGGTGAACGACATTAAAAAAGTATTGATCGAGCAGGAGAAAACACTGCCGCCGGGACTGGAATTCAAGGCGATGCAGGATGTGACCGAGTTTCTCTATGCCTCTATCGAAGACCTTGTCAAGACGCTGGTCGAGGCTTTCGTACTCGTGTTCATTGTTGTTTACATCTTCTTACAAGACTTCCGGTCAACGCTTATACCATTAATCGCGGTGCCTGTATCGCTTGTCGGTACATTCTTTTTCCTCTATGTATTCGGGTTCTCACTCAATTTGCTGACTCTTGCGGCGTTAGTGCTGGCCATAGCCATTGTTGTCGACGATGCGATTGTGGTCGTCGAGGCTGTTCACGCGAAGTTGGATCTTGGCTATAAGTCGGCTAAAACGGCGTCTATTGACGCAATGAGTGAGATTTCCGGAGCCATTATCTCCATTACATTGGTGATGTCTGCGGTGTTCATTCCTGTCTCTTTCCTTGGCGGAACATCCGGAACGTTCTACAAAGAGTTTGGTATCACGATGGCTATAGCCATTGTTATCTCGGCTGTTAACGCTTTGACGCTTTCTCCGGCATTATGTGCCATCTTGCTGAAACCGAAAAACGAAGATGGAAGTAAGCGTAAAATGTCGATGATCGACCGTTTTCACACGAGCTTCAATGCCACATATGATAAGGTGTTGAATAAATATAAGGTGGGTGTTCGGCGTATTGTAGAGCGTCCGATCATTGCAAGTGTAGCTGTGTTGATAGGTATTGTGGTGCTGGGAATCACTGCAATGAACACGAAAACGGGTCTTGTACCCGACGAAGACACCGGAACGCTCTTCGTAATGGTATCTACTCCGCCTGGAACCAGTCTCGAAAAGACGAGTCAGGTAATGGATCAGGTAGACGCGATGTTAGCTACCAACCCGGCCATCGACGGTCGTACGCGAATCACCGGTTATAACTTCATTGCCGGACAAGGCTCCAATCAAGGTACATTTGTTCTGAAACTCAAACCGTTTGAGGAACGAAACAAAGATGAAGGACCGTTGAAGTATATCGGCGTGCATAACGAGGGTTCGATGATGGTACTCGGAATGATCTATAAACAGACTGCAGCTATCAAGGGAGCACAGGTTTTAGCCTTCCAGCCTCCTATGGTAATGGGTTACTCTTTGACCAATGGTTTGACCTTTTCAATGCAGGATCGCACCGGCGGTGATGTGGATAAGTTCTTCAAGATTACGCAAAACTTCCTGGAAGAGTTGAACAAACGACCCGAGATTAGCAATGCGATGACCACGTACAACTCTAATTATCCGCAGTATATGATGGATGTCGACGTGGCGAAATGCAAGCAGAGCGGAATTGCTCCAAGTGTAGTGCTCTCCACAATGCAAGGTTATTTCGGCGGACTTTATGCTTCTAACTTCAATGCTTACGGTAAACTGTACCGTGTTTACATTCAAGCTGCGCCCAGTGCACGCACGGATATCAAGAGTTTGAATAATATTTACGTGCGCACCAATGCCGGAATGGCACCTATCAATGAGTATGTGACGCTGAAAAAGGTATTTGGTCCGCAAGCCATCAATCGTTTCAACCTATTCACTTCCATTAATGTAAATGCCAGTGCAGCCGACGGTTATTCTACGGGTGATGCCATTCAAGCAATGGCCGAGGTTGCAAAGACGACACTGCCACAAGGTTATACCTATGATTTTTCAGGTTTGACGCGATCCGAACAGGAGTCGAGCAACTCGACAATGATGATTTTTGCGCTTTGCCTCACATTTGTTTACCTCATTCTGAGTGCGCAATACGAGAGCTATTTGTTGCCGCTTTCCGTCATTCTTTCTATTCCGTTCGGACTCGCCGGGGCGTTCCTCTTTACGCAACTCTTCGGTAGAAACAATGACATTTATATGCAAATCGCACTGATTATGCTCATCGGATTACTTGCCAAGAATGCAATCTTGATCGTAGAGTTCGCTCTTGAACGGCGGCGTACAGGTATGGCAGTGTCTTGGTCGGCCATTTTGGGAGCCGGAGCACGACTTCGTCCGATCCTGATGACATCTTTGGCGATGATCATCGGGCTATCACCGATGTTGGTTCCGACAGGTGTCGGTTACAACGGAAATATGACTTTGGGTGCGGCTGCTATTGGAGGAATGCTCATCGGAATGTTTTGCCAGATTATGATTGTACCTACTCTCTTTGTGATCTTCGAGCACTTGCAAGAACGAATCAAGCCGATTGTCTTTGAAGATGAGGAGAACCCTGAAGTGGCTCGTGAGTTACAACCGTTCAAGCGCAAACCGATCGAATATAAAATGGATGAATAAGATAAGGTTATGAAGATTAAAAATATAATCATTATGGGGCTTGCGGCAGTGGCATTCACAGGTTGTAAGAGCCTCTACGGTAGGTATGAGCGACCCGATATCAATACACGCGGATTAGTGCGCGACGCTGTTTCGGATACCGATACACTGGCTGTGGCCGATACTTCGAGCTTCGGTGATATGCCGTGGCGCACGGTTTTCACCGATTCTCAGTTACAAGCGCTTATTGAAAGAGGGCTGGTTAACAATACGGATCTGCTGAATGCTGCTCTCAATGTGAAGATGGCAGAAGCCCAACTCAAAGCAGCGAGACTGGCATTCGTTCCTTCTTTTACATTCTCTCCACAAGGAACAATTAGCTCTTGGGATGGAAATAAAGCTATGAAGACTTACCAGTTGCCCGTTGCTGCAAGCTGGTCGATTGACCTTTTCGGCAATCTGCTCTCGCAAAAGCGTAGTTCTCAGATGGCGCTTTTGGGCACACGGGATTATCAGTTGGTTGTCAAGACTAATGTGATCAGTAGCATTGCCAATATGTATTACACCCTTTTGATGCTCGACCGACAGTTGGCAATTGTCACAGATATGGAGAACCTCACAAAAGATACGTGGGAGTTGATGAAAGTTCAGAAGGATTTGGGGCGCGTTCGGTCGACAGGTGTGCAGAGCGCAGAGGCCAATTACTATTCTGTTCAGACTCAGCGGGTAGATCTCCAACGACAAATCCGCGAGACCGAGAACTCTCTTTCGCTACTGTTGGCACAACCTGTGCAGACCATTGCGCGTGGAAAACTTGAAGATCAATCGCTTCCTACGAGTCTCTCGATAGGTATTGGACTCCGAATGCTCAACAATCGTCCCGACATTCACTATGCCGAGATGTCTTTGGCACAATGTTTCTACAATGTGGAGACAGCTCGCAGTAAATTCTATCCTAACTTAACGATCTCCGGTTCGGGCACATTCACCAACAGCTTAGGTATTGGCATCGTCAATCCGGGTAAATGGCTGCTCTCAGCTGTGGGCAGTTTGGTGCAGCCGATATTCCAACACGGACAGATAGTTGCAGGACTTAAAGTGGCCAAAGCACAGTATGAGCAGGCTTATAACAAATGGAAGAATGCCATTCTGAGTGCTGGAAGCGAGGTGAGCAATGCTCTCGTGGTATATAACTCGGCCGAAGAAAAGAGTCGATTGGAGGCTAAACGCATCGCTACTCTTAAACAAAACGTAGAGGATACGAAACAATTGCTCAATCAATCGAACAGTACTTATCTTGAAGTTATTACCGCACAGCAGAATCTTCTCAATGCAGAGCTTTCGAAAGTGACGGATGATTTCAACAAGATGCAGGCTGTTGTGAATCTTTATCAGGCGTTAGGAGGTGGCGCGAAGTAATCGAGTTGATTGTTGAGAACGAATAATCGATAGTCGAAATTGAGTTCATAAACATAACAACTGCATAAGTCACAGACTCTAAAACTCATAAACTTAAAAACTGAAAATATGGCAAACGACATAAGTCCAAAGGCAGAAATCTCCCCCAAAGCGAAGATCGGAGACAACTGCAAGATATTTCCTTTCGTGTATATAGAGGCAGATGTGGAGATCGGAGACAATTGTATCATCTTTCCTTTTGTCTCGATACTGAATGGTTCGCGGCTCGGCGCTCACAACAAAATACATCAAGGATCAGTGATCGGCGCTCTTCCACAAGACTTCGATTTCACCGGAGAGAAGACCGAACTGATTATCGGCGACAATAATATCATCCGCGAGAATGTCGTTATCAATCGTGCGACCCACGCAGGAGGGCAAACCGTCATCGGAAACGACAATTTTCTGATGGAGGGTGCACACATCTCGCACGATACGAAAATAGGTAACGGCTGCATCTTCGGTTACGGAACCAAGATTGCCGGCGACTGTGAGATTGGCGACGGAGCCATTTTTTCCAGTAATGTTGTAGAAAAAGCGGGTACGCGTGTGGGTTGCCGGGCTGCTATTCAAGCCGGAGTTACGCTTTCGAAAGATGTCCCGCCGTATATTGTTGCAGGTGGATATCCTGTTGCTTACAGCGGACCGAATACTGTGATGATGACCGAAGACGGTATCTCCGATAAAGTACAGAAGCACATCGCGAATGCTTACAGATTGGTATTCCACGGTCAGACCAGCGTGTTCGACGCCATTATCCAGATCAACGAACAAGTACCCGACAGTCTGGAAATCCGTAATATCGTCGACTTTATCAATCAAACAAAGAAAGGTATTATTAGTAAGATGTAGCTCATACCTCTATATCTTACTATATTTGCAGAAGGGTTGTCCGTGAGGCTGGCCCTTCTTTTGTATCGACCGATTTGCAATTGATGTGATACCGCGTGCAGAATAAATGCTGCAAGACCGTGATCGTGGCATTGCGTTAAGCTCCTTGCGTAGGACTCTCTGTGATTTCCCACGTTTGATAAGATGTTCTTTAAAATATGTTTAATATTCTTATAAAATACAACAAATAAAGTTGTTGAGATTAATTTATATCCCTTTGATTATCAAACAGATAGATTCGACTTTGTGATTAGCCATTAATCACCGTGCATTCTACCGTTACTTGCACGGCGTTTAACGGCTTTTCGAAAGGCGATCAGATGCTTTTCGCAAAGCGATCAATGATGTGTTATTTTCAAGTTAATTGTAGTTAATCCGTCTTTAAATCATATTTTTTTTCGTTACTTTGCATCGAACTTGGTGTAATAGTAGCTTTGAGAATGAGAAAAAAGCGTAATAAAGCCGGCAGCCGACACGGTTTGCAGGCTGTAACTTTATGCATCAGCACCGCTTTGGTACTGATTCTATTAGGGTTGGTAGTGTTTTCCGTGCTGACGGGTAGAAATCTTTCGTCTTATGTGAAAGAAAATCTTGTAGTCACGATGATGCTCGAACAGGATATGACCAAACCCGAAGCACACAAGTTAGTGACGTCGCTCCACATGCGTCCTTACATCAAAAATATCACGTATATCAGTAAAGAACAGTCGCTGAAAGAAGCAACTCGTGAGATGGGAACGGACCCCTCGGAGTTCACTAACGGCGTAAACCCTTTTCCTCCGTCGATAGAACTCACGCTGAAATCCGATTATGCCAATACCGATTCATTGAGGTGGGTTTCTGCCGAACTGAAAAAGTATCCCAAAGTGAGTGAAATCACTTATCAGAAAGACTTGATCGAGAAAGTGAATCAGAATCTGACGAAGATCGGTTTCGTGTGGCTCGTTTTGGCAATGCTGCTCACTTTCGTTTCGTTTACACTCATCAATAACACCATTCGATTAGGAATCTACGCTCGAAGATTCTCTATTCACACGATGAAATTGGTCGGTGCGTCGTGGGGATTTATACGAGGCCCATTCGTTCGGAGGGCAGTTCTATCGGGCATTTTGGCTGCTTTGCTGGCCGATGCCGTGTTAGCCGGTTGCGTCTGTGCACTTTTCAATTATGAACCAGACGTTCTCGGTATCGTCACTTGGGAGATAATGGCTGTCACAGGTGCCTCGGTGATTTTGTTCGGAATTGTTCTCACGGCATTGTGTGCCTATATTTCGGTCAATAAGTTCTTGCGAATGAAGGCCGGAGAGTTATATAATATATAGGAGTTAAGGAGTTAAAGGAGTCGGGGAATTAAGTATATTATCTTAACTTCTCGCACAGATAAACGATTAATTATGGATAAAAGAAACTTTGCTTTTGATCGAATCAACTTCCTGTTGTTAGCTGTCGGGATGCTGATAGTTATCATTGGATTCATCCTGATGAGTGGAGGCAACTCTACGGACACGCACTTCGACCCGGCTATTTTCAGTGTACGGCGTATCAAAGTGGCCCCGATTATTTGCCTTGTCGGTTTTGTTTCGATGATTTATGCTATCATTCGTAAACCCAAAGACGAATTGAACAACTAATGACTGTATTGCAAACGATTATTCTGGCAATTGTAGAAGGATTGACAGAGTTTCTTCCCGTGTCGTCGACCGGGCATATGATAATCACGCAAAGCTTGTTGGGTATCCCCAGCGATGAGTTTGTCAAGGCGTTCACTGTTATCATTCAGTTCGGTGCCATACTGTCGGTTGTGGTGCTGTATTGGCGTCGTTTCTTCCGACTCGACCACAGTCCGGCACCAGAAAGAGCATCGAATGTGCAGCGATTTCTGCGCAAATGGAATTTCTATTACAAACTCCTCGTAGCTTTTCTACCTGCAATGGTTATTGGTGGACTGCTCAATAGCGTTATCGACAGACTCTTGGGATCGGTGATGGTGGTTGCAGTGATGCTGGTATTAGGTGGTGTTTTTATGCTCTTTTGCGACCGATTGTTCGACAAAGGCCGTGAAAACACGATGTTGACAACGCGCCGAGCATTGTACATCGGACTCTTTCAGTGTATCGCAATGATACCGGGCGTATCTCGCTCAATGGCTACCATTGTTGGCGGAATGGCCCAGAAGCTCACCCGAAAAGATGCAGCTGAGTTCTCGTTTTTCCTTGCCGTACCCACGATGTTTGCCGCAACGTGTCTCGATGTGCTGAAAATGGTGCTCCGGATGCACGAAACCGGTGATACGGGCGTATTTGTCGATCATCTCGGAACATTACTTTTGGGTAGTGTTGTCGCCTTTTTCGTGGCACTGCTGGCCATCAAAGGTTTTGTGGCTTTCCTCACCAAGTATGGTTTCAGAGCGTTCGGTGTTTATCGGATTATTGTCGGCGGATTCATCATTGTATGGCTTTTATTGGGACACTCATTAGTAATGGTAGACTAAATGAATTTCAACGAAGGAGAAATTATCTATATTAATAAGCCCTATCGACTGTCAAGTTTTGGGGCCTTGGCCCATATTCGCTATTTGATTTCGCAGAAGTTGGGTGTCAAACGGGTGAAAACGGGACATGCAGGAACGCTCGATCCCTTGGCTACAGGTGTCTTGATTTTGTGTACCGGACGTGCAACGAAGCAGATAGAAAGCCTGCAACGACACACAAAAGAATATATTGCGACTCTTCAATTGGGCGCAACTACGGCGAGCTATGATATGGAACATCCTGTAAATGCTGTTTTCCCGACAAATCATATTACGCGAGAGTTAATCGAAGAAACACTCAAACAGTTTGTTGGAATCATCGAACAGGTGCCACCTTCGTACAGTGCGTGCAAGATAAACGGTGATCGCGCCTATGATTTAAGGCGTAAAGGTAAGAAGGTTGAACTTAAACCGAAAACTTTGCAGATTGATGAGATCGAGCTGACTGCCTTTGATCGGATGTCGATGCGGATGAGTATCCGTGTGGTTTGCGGCAAAGGGACTTATATTCGGGCTTTAGCACGCGACATCGGACGGGCTCTCGGCAGTGGTGCTTACCTTACTTCGCTGTGCCGTACACGCGTAGGCGACGTACGATTGACGCAGTGTATCGACTACGATCGTTTTCAGGAATGGCTCGACCGACAAAACATTGAACAGTAAAGGAGAATAAATAATGAAGCTATCACAATTTAAATTCAAACTACCCGAGGAGCAAATCGCACTCTATCCGCATAGTATCATTCACTCGGTAACGAATGATGACGGTTCGGAAGGTTTGTTTCGTGTTACGCGTAGGGATGAATGCCGCTTGATGGTACTGCATCGGAAGTCGCAAACCATCGATATGTATAAGAAAGATAAGAAAGGAAAGCCCATCGAAGGCGAGTTTTTGGATTTCCGAAATGTACTCGATTATTTCGACGAAAACGATACTTTCGTGTTCAATGATACCAAAGTCTTCCCCGCAAGACTATATGGAATGAAGGAGAAAACAGATGCAAAGATCGAGGTTTTCCTGTTACGCGAGCTCAATGCAGAGATGAGACTTTGGGACGTTCTTGTCGAACCGGCCCGCAAGATACGCATAGGCAACAAGCTGTTTTTCGATGACAGCGGTACGATGGTGGCTGAAGTGATAGACAATACCACGAGTCGCGGACGCACGTTAAGGTTTCTTTACGACTGCCCTCACGATGAGTTCAAACGTGAATTGTTTGCTTTGGGCGAAGCTCCGTTGCCTCATTATATCATTGATCACAAAGATGCGGATGGTAATCCCGACCGACCTGCGACCAAGGAAGACTTAGATGACTTCCAAACGATATACGCCAAGAACGAAGGAGCGGTTACTGCGCCTGCATCTGGACTGCATTTCAGTCGCGAAATGATGAAAAGGATGGAGATAAAGGGTATCAACTTCGCTTACATTACATTGCATTGTGGGCTCGGAAACTTCCATGGCATCGAAGTGGAAGACCTTACTAAGCATAAGATGGACTCTGAACAGATGATCATTTCGGCTGAAGCCTGCAACACAGTAAACCGTACCAAGGAGGCTGGTCATCGTATCTGTGCTGTCGGAACGAGCGTGATTAAAGCCACAGAAACGGCTGCCGGCACCGACGGGCTATTGAAAGAGTATGACGGATGGACCAATCGCTTCATCTTTCCACCATATGATTTCAACATTGCCGATGCTATGATTGCCAATTTTTATCATCCTTTATCGACGCTGTTGATGTCTACCGCGGCTTTCGGTGGATATGACTTGGTGATGAAAGCTTATGAGTTGGCTGTTGAAAACGGTTATCTCTTTGGTTGTTATGGCGATGCACTCTTGATCGTCGATGATTGATTGACGTTGATGCACACTGTATATTTAGCTTTGGGAACCAATCTCGGTGATCGGGAAAAGGCCATTCAGGAGGCTGTGAGACGTATTGGCGAAGAAGTGGGGACCGTTGAACGCGAGTCGTCTCTGATAGAAACGAAGCCGTGGGGATTTACTTCGACACACAATTTTATCAATGCTGCTGTGCGAGTCAGTACCTCGTTGAGTCCACGCAATGTGTTAGAGACAACGCAACACATCGAACGCGAGATGGGACGAACGCGTAAATCGACAGAACGTCAATATCACGATCGTGTCATAGACATTGATATTCTGCTTTATGATAATATCGAAGTAGATGAGCCCGACTTGCATATCCCGCATCCATTGATGCACGAACGTGATTTCGTGATGCGTCCGTTGCAGGAGATTTTGAAGTAAACGAATGAATCAGTCAGTCAGAACTTTTGCGCTGGTAGGTATTATTGTGTCGATTCTTTTGCTGATGCACGCTCTGCCTTCTTTATCAATAGGAGGCACGGAATTACGCAAAGTCAACCTGCTCAGTGATATTTCGCCTTATAAACTCAATGAGACAGGTGTGGAAGTTGTTCCTCGTCCGGCTCCGCCTAAGCCTGTTTTGACGGCTAAGGTACACGGAAAGCGTGTGGAATTTAAAGAGATTTGGCCCAAAGGAGTAACTCCTATCATTGATTATTCAGGCGGATCCGCCGGCGGAATGGACCATTTCTATCAGGCATTGACTGCTGTCGGCAAACTGAATAAGCCTGTTCGTATTGCGTATTTCGGTGATTCGTTCATCGAAGGCGATATTTTGACATGCGATTTGCGCGAGATGTTTCAGCAAAAGTTCGGTGGAAGCGGTGTAGGATGGATTGATTGCGCGATGATGTCGGGTGTAGTTCGTCGCACGGTAACGCAAAAGAGTAGTGGGCTTACCGCTTATTCGGTGGTGAAAAAGCCGTTCGATCGAACACGACAAGGCATTAATGAACGCTATTTCATTCCCTCGGAAGGAGCCATGATGACAGCAACGGGCACGCGATATAAATCCAAATCCACTCGTTGGGACGTTGCCCGGCTTTTCCTTCGTACGTCAGGTGGCTTGAAAGTAACTGTTACCGGCGATGCAAGTAACCATCAATCGCAGTGTGTTCAACCGTTAAACGGCGTGCAAGAAACGGTCTTTCGCAACCCAACGAACAGTATTCGCTATCGGTTTAACGATATAGGAGTCGGCACTTACTTGTTCGGCGCCTCGTTGGAATCGAATCGTGGGGTGATACTCGATAATCTGAGCACGCGCGGATCGAATGGGCTGACACTGCGAAATATTCCGATTGGCACGCTGAAAGACTTTGCTCGGCTCAGATCTTACGACTTGATTATTGTGGGATTCGGCCTTAATGTGGCTGTGCATGGCAATCCTGACAGTGTGATGAAGCTGTATACGAAGAATATGGGAAAGGCTATCGGTCACCTGCGCGAAGCTTTTCCGCAGGCCAGTATATTAGTTATGAGTGTGTCGGATCGCGATGGTCGGTCGGCCGATGGCATCCGTACGTTGAAAGAAGTGGAACATCTCACGGCCTTTCAACAGCAGATGGCCGCCACGACTAAGGTCTCGTTTTTGAATCTTTATCAGGCAATGGGCGGCGCAGGAAGTATGAAACGCCTTGTAGACAAGCGTATGGCTAATAAAGATTATGCCCATTTAAGCTACGGAGGTGGAGCTTATGTGGCACAAAAAGTATTCTCTTCGTTCACCGCGGGACTTGAAAACTATAAGCGAAGGATAACTCTCGAAAAGCAATGATAGATAAAATTCTGACTCAACTGATGTATAATCCGCGCGAACCGATGATTTTTTCGAGTGGGCTTTTCCTCGTGTTGTTTCTCGGTTTCACGTTCGTTTATATGTTGTTGCAGCGTAAACTCACGGCAAGATTGCTTTTCGTGACGGCGTTTTCTTATTATTTCTATTATAAAAGCAGTGGATTCTATTTCTTTCTCTTGGCTGTAGTTACGGTGAGCGACTATCTTATAGCTCGCTCTATTAATGCAAACCGAGAGAATCGAACGCTCAGTCGGCGTCTTGTTTGCCTGAGTCTGCTTATTGATTTAGGTCTGTTAGGGTATTTCAAATACACAAACTTCTTTGTGGGAATGGTCGATAGGATGTTGGGTAATAATTTCCAACCCTGGGATATATTTCTACCCGTGGGCATTAGCTTCTTTACTTTCCAAAGTTTAAGCTACACCATCGATGTCTATCGCGGCAATTTAAAACCACTTCCGTCACTGCTCGATTACGCGTTCTACGTATCTTTCTTTCCGCAATTGGTCGCCGGACCCATTGTTCGAGCCTGTGACTTTGCGCCGCAGATACGTCGTCCGCTTGTCATTAGCCGTGAGATGTTCGCCCGCGGCGTTTATTTCATTGCTATCGGATTGTTTAAAAAAGCTGTTATCAGCGACTATATCAGTCTCAATTTTGTCGACCGAATCTTCGATAATCCGTCACTCTATTCAGGATTAGAGAATCTTCTCGGTGTGTATGGTTATGCAATGCAGATCTATTGCGACTTCAGCGGTTACAGTGATATGGCTATCGGCATCGCGTTATTATTGGGATTCCACTTCCCAATCAATTTCAATGCACCATATCGGAGCACGAGCATCACCGACTTTTGGCGTCGTTGGCACATCTCTTTGTCTACTTGGATACGCGATTATATTTACATTTCGCTCGGCGGTAACCGCAAGGGAAAGGTTCGTCAATATGTGAATCTCTTGTTGACGATGCTTTTGGGTGGTCTGTGGCACGGTGCAAGTCTCAGCTTTGTGGCGTGGGGCGGAATGCATGGAGTGGCTTTAGCTGTACACAAATACTTGCGAACGGATATTCTTCATCACAATCGCGCGTATCAAAGTACGGGCTTTCGCAAGTGGATTGCTATCTTTCTGACATTCAATTTTGTGTGTCTCACGTGGATATTCTTCCGTAACGGCACTTTCGAAGCATCTTGGTTGATGATTCGTCACATCTTTATTGACTTCCACGCAGAACTTTTTCCGCAGGTAATTGTTGGTTATAAATACGTCTTTGCACTGATACTCTTCGGGTATTTAACCCACTATTTGCCCGACAGTTGGCAGGAATCGATCATCACTTTACTTCGACGCGGCAACATCTTGGTTGATGCTGCTATTATCACAGCCGTTATTTATATTGTCATCCAGATCAAGAGCAGTGATATTCAACCCTTCATCTATTTCCAATTCTGATAATTACCTCTTATAATATAAGGTATTTCGACAGTAATTCAACAAAAACCGCCACAGTCACTTAGCGTGATTGCGGCGGTTTCAATTGCTTTCAGCAAATGCGCATTACTTGCGAAGTCCAAGAGCTTTGATAATAGCACGGTAGCGATTGATATCGCGATCGTACAAGTAATCAAGTAAAGCGCGGCGTTTTCCTACCAATTTCGTCAACGAACGGGCGGTAGTATGATCTTTATGGTTTCGCTTGAGGTGTTCCGTCAAGTGGGAAATACGGTATGAGAACAATGCTATCTGGCTCTCAGCTGACCCAGTATCAGAGTTAGACTTTCCGTAATTTCCAAAGATCTCTTGTTTTTTTGCCTTGTCTAAATACATAGAGCTTTGTTGTTATTAATTATTATTTTGCGAAAATGCGAGTGCAAAGTTAATACATTTAATTCATAATTCGTAATTCGTAATTCATAATTTGCTTGTTTTTAACATATTAGTCTATGAATTGTGGACCATCAACGGTGCGTTGTGAATTAATTTTCGTACTTTTGCATCGTAATTTTTTTAAGGTATTAAAATGCAAGACATCAGGAATATTGCAATCATCGCCCACGTCGATCACGGTAAGACGACACTTGTGGATAAGATGATGCTCGCCGGAAAACTCTTCCGTGACGGACAGGATAACAGCGGACAGATATTGGATTCGAACGATTTGGAACGCGAACGAGGCATTACCATTCTTTCCAAAAACGTCTCAATCAATTGGAAAGGCACTAAAATCAACATCATAGATACTCCGGGACACTCTGACTTCGGTGGTGAAGTAGAGCGCGTTCTCAATATGGCCGACGGGTGTATTTTGCTTGTCGATGCCTTTGAAGGGCCTATGCCGCAGACCCGTTTCGTGTTGCAGAAAGCCTTGCAAATAGGTTTGAAACCGTTGGTAGTAGTTAATAAGGTAGACAAACCTAACTGTCGGCCCGAGGAAGTATATGAAATGGTGTTCGACTTGATGTTTTCACTGAACGCAACAGAAGATCAACTTGACTTTCCGGTAGTCTATGGCTCGGCGAAAAACGGTTGGATGGCCGAAGATTGGAAATCACCTACGGACAATATAGACTATCTTCTCGATAAGATTATCGAAGTAATTCCCGCTCCGAAACACATTGAGGGAACCCCGCAAATGCTTATTACGAGTCTGGATTATTCGAGTTACACGGGCCGGATAGCCGTAGGGCGCGTACATCGAGGCACTTTGTGCGACGGGACGAACGTCACTATCTGCCATCGAGACGGGTCAATGGAGAAGACAAAAATCAAAGAACTGCATACGTTTGAAGGTATGGGACACTCCAAAACAGAGCAAGTTGCCAGCGGAGATATCTGTGCCGTCATCGGATTAGAGCGTTTTGAGATCGGTGATACTATCTGCGACTTCGACAATCCGGAGCCGTTGCCACCCATTGCAATCGATGAACCCACGATGAGTATGCTCTTCACGATCAACGACTCACCGTTTTTCGGCAAGGAAGGCAAGTTCTGCACGAGCCGGCACATCAACGAACGTTTGCAGAAAGAGCTTGAAAAGAATCTCGCTTTGCGTGTGCGCCCGTTTGAAGACAGTACAGACAGCTGGATTGTCAGCGGTCGTGGCGTGCTCCATCTGTCTGTTTTGATCGAGACGATGCGCCGAGAAGGCTATGAATTGCAGGTCGGTCAACCACAGGTTATTTATAAAGAGATTGATGGTACACGTTGCGAGCCCATCGAAGAACTTACAATCAATGTGCCCGAAGAGTTTTCGAGCAAGATGATCGATATGGTGACACGTCGCAAAGGAGAGATGATTTCGATGGAAAGTCAAGGCGAACGTGTGAATATTGAGTTCGACATACCCTCGCGTGGTATTATAGGCTTGCGCACGAATGTGCTCACAGCCAGTCAGGGTGAGGCTATTATGGCGCACCGATTCAAAGAATATCAACCCTATAAAGGTGAAATTACGCGTCGTGTCAACGGCTCGATGATTGCTTTGGAAACCGGAACGGCTTACGCTTATTCTATCGATAAGCTCCAGGATCGCGGTAAATTCTTTATCGATCCGGGTGAAGAAGTCTATGCAGGGCAGGTTGTCGGTGAGCACGTTCACGACAACGACCTTGTGATTAACGTAACGAAGGCCAAGCAGCTGACCAACGTTCGGGCATCGGGAAGCGACGAGAAAGCTCGCGTGATACCTAAGACCGTGATGAGTTTAGAGGAGTGTCTCGAATACATCAAAGCCGATGAGTATGTCGAGGTGACGCCGAAGAGTATGCGAATGCGTAAGATTCTTCTCGATCATCTTGAACGGAAGCGTGCCAATAAAGGAAACGAGTGAGCAGAAAAATAAGTGAATGAAGAAACGAGTTGGTAAGAAAACGAGGAATACGGATGGTCGGCTGAATAGAAATTCGGCCCTGTCGGTCGGTTGACTTGCCAACCCGTCAATAATTATTTAATGATGAAGAAACAGCTTTTGATACTGATACTCCTGTCGGGAGTATGTTTGGTGAATGCCCAAGGAATATCAGGACGATTTTCAATCATACCGAGACTTGGCGGGACTGTTGCCAATACGACCGATACAAAGGCGGCAACGGGGCGTAATAATGCGTCAATCGATTCACGATATAGAGGCGGATTCATTGCAGGTCTTGACATAGAGTATACTGTCTCGGAGCAGATCGGCATTGCGTTAGGTACCTGTTATGCGACGGAAGGCAGCAGATTTCCCGATATAGAAGTGTTCGGAAAGCAACCGAAATCGGCCGGTTATCACGATTGGCATACCGACTTGCATTATGTGAACGTCCCGTTGACTGCCAACTATTATATTCTTCCCGGACTGGCAGTCAAGGCCGGCATCCAAATCGGTTTTTTGTTAGATGCCAAAGAGAAGTTTCAGCGGATGGAGATAACCACTGATAAAACCGGAGCGAAGCAATACGGCGCTACCGAAGAGCATAGAAACTCGTTGAAAGATAAGTTCCGTCATACCGATTTTTCTATTCCCATTGGTTTTTCTTACGAGTATATGAATGTGATTCTCGATGCCCGTTACAATTTCGGTCTCACCCGAATTCATACCGGCGAATTGTTAAATACCGTGCATTCTAAGAATCGTTTCCTCACGTTTACGGTCGGTTATCGTTTCGGTTTGTAAGTGAAGAGTCGGTAATTGCCAATTAATACTTTTTTGATTGAGAGTAAAACGAGATACGATTAGATTTCAGACAATAGGACAAAAGGGGGTAAAGTAAAAGCGATAAATGTTGGTGTAGGCTCTCATCGAGTTCTCTCGCTTTGATGAAAAGGGGAGAAGTGAATATCATTTTATATCTGTTTGATGATTAACCATATACGGTTCATACAGGCAGTGAGCGTCTGTCCTTATAGTGATCGTATCTTTCTCTTATACTGTTGTTTCACAATCTCGTATGAATCTTGTATGAGTGAGCGCAGTATTCGGTCGTTTACGTCTCCGTGGAAGTGAATACTGATCCAGTATTTTCGATTCATATTATATAGGGATTGCTGATGGATTCGTAACGCTCTTTCAAACAATCGATTTGTGTAGTATTGCATTTGATGATACAAGCATCGAATTTGTCGATATCGAAATAGCAGAAGATGTGTCCCGATACATAGAAAGCACAAATGGATTGTGCCGCTTTGAACTGCTGAAACGGCATCTTTTCGGTTACACCATCGAATGAAAGGCAATAGTCTCTAAGTTCTTCTATGTTCATATTTCTATCGAATTTATTCTGTGTAAAGATAAAAAATATTTTGAAGAAAGACATTTCGCTAAATGGATTTTATTATCTGTGAGCTATTCAAGGATTATCTTCCCGATACCGTCTTGTATATATCTGATAATCAGTTATATATAAGGCGCCCTCCGATTAGCTGTTAATCAGCGTGCAACTAACAGTTAATCGCACTGCAAGATAATTATAAAAATATATCTGTCTGAAAATAAAGAAGTTACCTTGTTTGTA